>NZ_JADOUU010000099.1:0-1180 GCF_015751955.1 Arthrobacter sp. CAN_A214 | reverse complement strand
TCCGGAGCTGCCGGTCCTCGATGTCAGCTCGCGCCGTTGCGGTCCCGCCCTCGCTGTCGTCCTGGTGCGGCCCCCTGTGTTGGCTGTGGGTTTGTCTTGTCCCCTTCGGGCGTGTTTGGCCGTGGTGCCATGGCGCGCCCTGGCGTAGCTCTTCCGCTCTCCTCCAGGCCGCGGCCGCTGCGGCTCTTCGGGGATCCGCTACCGCGATGTGGGCTCGTCGCGCTGGCTGGTGTCGGCGGCTCGGGGTGGCTCCTCATTGTGGGCCTGGCACGGCGCGGGCTTTGTCCGGGTGCCGGCGGGCTCCTCCGATCCGGGGTGCTGGCTGTGTCTTCTTTCCGTATATCGGTCGTTTGGTGTCAGGAAATGGGGCGGAGGGACGCGGCATGCGGGTGCACCCGTACCTGTGGGGCGTTGTGTGGCTGTGTGTGGGATTGGGGGTGTTCTTGTGTGTGGGTGGCTGGGGGTGTTGTTGGTGGCTCGACAGGCTCGCGTGGGGGTGCTGTGTGGGGTGGGTTCTTATTTGGCCGGTGGGGGGTGGAGGGTAATTTAGCGGCGGGTTGCCCTGGCGGGCTGCCGGCTCGCTGCGGTTCCTCGATCCCGCGGCCGCGGTCCCGGCCCCTCGACCTCGGCGCGGTTTTTCGATGTCGGCCGTGCTCGCGCTGGTGCTTGTCCGGCCTCGTGCGCTCTGGTGCCGGGGGAGTGTTCTGAAGGCGTGCGGGTGCCCCGTTGTCGTTGGCCGGGGGTGCATGACCGGGCTGTGAGGTGGGGGAGTGGCTGGCCGCTGTGCCCGCCCCGGTCCTTGGTGCTCGACCTCGGCTCGGCTGGGAGGCGAGAGCGCTTCCCAACGGCTTTCATCACCCTCCCGCCCGTCACCGGGCTGGAAGGCGGACGGCTCCTCCCAAGGGCTTTCATCGCGCCACCGGCGCACCTCACAGGGCTGGAAGGCGACACCCGAACACCCCACCCGGGAAGGCGCGGAGCGCCCGCCGTGTCACCTCTCAACACCCCCAACCACCGAGCACCCGGAGGGTGCAGCCGTGCGGAGCACGGCAGGGCGAAGAGGCGCGGAGCGCCCGCCGTGTCACCTCTCAACACCCCCAACCACCGAGCACCCGGAGGGTGCAGCCGTGCGGAGCACGGCGGGGCGGAGAGGCGCGGAGCGCCCTCTCCTCTGCCCCCA
>NZ_JADOUU010000098.1:0-1219 GCF_015751955.1 Arthrobacter sp. CAN_A214 | reverse complement strand
GGCGGATTCTGGCGGTCATTGCAACAGGAGGTTTTCGATCAGTTCGATCGGTTTTTGAAACCCTAGTCTTTTTCGTGGTCGGTCATTGAGCTCGGCGGCTACCCAGTCGAGGTCAGCCTCACTATGAACGCTGAGATCGGTGCCTTTCGGGAAGTACTGCCTTAACAGACCATTCGTGTTCTCGTTGATCCCACGCTGCCACGGTGAGTGCGGGTCGCAGAAGTAGATCTCGATATCGGCGTCCATTTTTACGGTCTTCCAGTCCATCATCTCGGCTCCCTGGTCCCAGGTCAGTGAGTGTCGCAATGCCTCCGGCAACGTCTTGATCTTCGCGGTCAACGCATCCCGCATCTGCTCGGCCTTGTAACCGTCGGGGAGGTGGATGAGCATCGTGTAGTTGGTGCTGCGCTCCACCAGGGTCCCGATTGCGGAAAGGTTTCCTTTGCCGATGATGAGGTCGCCTTCCCAGTCGCCGGGTACGGCGCGGTCCTCGACTTCTTTGGGGCGTTCGGAAATGTTGATCATGTCCGGGACCCGGTTCTTACGCTGCCCGGCCTTCCGGCACGGCCGGCGGACAGCCCTCCCCGTGCGTAGACATGCGGTCAGATCGCGCTTCAACGCTCCACGGGATTGCACGTACAAGGACTGGTAAATGGTCTCCGTCGACACGCGCATCTCCAAGTCATCGGGGAACTGACGTCGTAACCGCCCACTGATCTGCTCGGGCGAGTACTTCTTCTTCAGGTCAGCTTCCACCTTTGCACGCAGCACCAGGTTCATATGAAGCTTCGCCGACTTCGGACGAGACGCCCGCTCGTACGCCATGACATGCGCGGTTGTCGCCCGATAAGGAACACCGGGCTGGCTGTTCCGCTTCAACTCCCTCGAGACGGTCGACGGGGACGTCCCTATGACCGCCGCGATCTGGCGCAAGGACTGGCCCTGAGCGCGAAGCACGGCGATCTCCTCCCGCTGGGCGAAGGACAAGCACCGGCCCTTCAAAGCTCTGCCCCGGCGGGGCCGGACACCACCGGCCTCGAGGAGCACCCGACGTCCGGTTCGCCTGCTCGTCCCGATTGGGGCGACAGCGCCAGTGATGAACTCACCAGCCTGCATCCCCGCCCAGAACACCTGCAGCAGATCCGATCTTATGAAGATGGAGTAGCCCGCCATATCAACACCCATTCGCTAAGTGTTGCAATCACCGCAAGAACCCAAG
>NZ_JADOUU010000097.1:0-1267 GCF_015751955.1 Arthrobacter sp. CAN_A214 | reverse complement strand
GAAAACGAACCCAATGTGCACCCCGGACTGCTCGAGCTCGAGAACGTGGTGCTCGTACCCCACCTCGGCTCCGCTACCATCGAAACGCGCACCGCGATGGCAATGCTCGCAGCAGACAACGCCCTCGCAGTGCTCAGCGATGAACGACCACCTGCGCCGATCAATTAGAGGCAAAGGGGCAATTGCCGGCGGTGTCGCAACTCCGACCCTGGCGACGCGGCAGAACGCTGGTCGCGGTTCCTGGTCCTTCGGATACACCGAACAGCGCCTTCCGGAGATTATGGTTGAAATTCACGACCGATGTGCGGTTGGAGAGGGAAAGGACAGGCCCATGCGATGCTGGTGGAAATGTTTGAGCTCGGTAGGGCACGTACCGGTGGCTCAGGGTGCAGCGCTATGAACACCCACGATTCAACTCTTGGACAATGGACGGAGGCTCTGGCAGAGTCAACGGGTTCACCTGGTGGAGGAGCAGGAGCTGGGGTGATGCTTGCCCTTGCTGCATCCCTGATGTCCATGGTGGCCGGCTACACCGAGTCCGATGGTGGGCAACAGGATGAAATCGATGCCCTGATTGATCGCGCGCAGTCGCTCCGCGAAACCGCACTGAAGCTAGCTGACGAGGACTCAGCCGCTTCCAGCGCCTTTGGAGCAGCATTCCGTCTCGACCCGGGAGAACGCCGGGACGAAGCCATACGTGCCGCATCCATAGAAGCTGCAAAAACTTCCGCAGCACTCGGTGAGAAGGCCATGGGTGCAATCGAGGACCTGTTCTGGCTGGCCCACCAAGGCAACCCCGCGCTGATTGCCGACGTCGTCGTAGCATGCGGCGCACTGCGCGGTGCGATTTCCGGAGCACGCACAAACGTAAGCTTCGATCTGGCATCACTCACGTCAGCTGGACAGTCCCTGGAGCAGGTTGCTGAAGCTGATCCGATGCTCTGGGGCTCGGTCGAGCGCTTCAACGCCGCCATAAGACACATCGATACCTTGACCGTCGCAGTAGACGACCGAGCAGCACCGACGGACAAGGGGTAACCCGGCCTCCCGGCTCCTGTCCGTCACGCGGTGATCGCAGAACCACTCCTGTAGAGCGTGACTGCTTCAAGCTCCTCCGCGGGCCTCGAATTGGTGGGGGTCGACCGTGTCCTCCAGCGGTATGCCGTTAGAACTGAGGTGTACTACTGATGTGAGACAGTTTTTGAAAGGATTGTTCTCATGTCTGCTCGACCAAGTTATACCAATGAATTCAAGGCTGATGCCGTGG
>NZ_JADOUU010000096.1:0-1271 GCF_015751955.1 Arthrobacter sp. CAN_A214 | reverse complement strand
TGAGGTGTGTCAAGGATTTGAGACAGTTGGTTAGTTTCTTTTGGTTAGGCAGCCGCGGGTAGCGGCTGATTTCCTCTTGTGAAGTTGGCCATTGCCGTCGTTGGCGGCAAGCCGTCGTTGTGGGTGTGTGGCCGCCACCGGTTGTAGAACACCTCGATGTAGCGCATGGTGGCCCGCCTGGCGTCTTGCCTCGTAGTGAAGCGGTGGTGGTGATAGAACTCGTTCTTCAGCGAGGAGAACAGCGATTCGGCTACCGCGTTGTCCCAGCACACGCCGGTGTCTCCCATTGACTGGCGGATGCCGTTGCCGGCGCACCAGGTGCCCATTTCCCGGGACGTGTATTGGGTACCCCGATCGCTGTGAAAAATCGCACCGGGCTGCAGATGGCCGCGGTCACGGGCCATTTTCAGCGCACCGGTCACCAGGGATGCGCGCATGTGATCGGCCATGGCCCAGCCGACGACCATGCGGGTGCACAGGTCGATGACGGTGGCCAGGTACAGCCAGCCCTCCTCAGTACGCAGATAGGTGATATCCCCAACCATGCGTGTACCAGGAGTATCGGAGGTGAAGTCCCTGCCGATCAGGTCAGCGAAGACCTTGTCCGGATCCGACGGGATCGTGGTCTGTTTGAAGGCCCGCATGCGCTTGGCGACCCAGCCGTTCTCGGCCATGATCGAAGCCACCGTCCCGACGGACACCTCGGTGCCGGCCACGGCAAGCTTCGCGTGGACCATGCGGTGGCCGAAGATACCATCGGATGAATCGAACACGGTCTTGACGTGTTCTGTCAGTTCCCGGTGTCGGGTAGCCGTAGCGGATTCCTTGGACTCCGCCCACCGGTAGTACGACGCCCGCGGGAGGTCCAGCTGCCGGCACATCCACGCCACCGGGAATTGCGCGTTCTTCTCCTGAACAAGACGGTAGAGGTCTTCTACCGTTGTTCTCTGGCGAAGAACGCGGCTGCTTTTTTTAGGAAGTCATTCTCCCTCTCGACTTCGCGAAGACGGGCTTCCAACGCCTTGTATTTCACCGGATCGACAGGGTCATCGGGCCTGGTGCCGCTCCCATTCTCAGCCTCACGGGCCAGCCGGACCCACCGTTTCAACGCGGTCAGCGAGACGCCCAGTTCGGACGCAACAGAGGGCAACGAACGTTCCGAGGAATCCGCCAAGGCCACGGCATCAGCCTTGAATTCATTGGTATAACTTGGTCGAGCAGACATGAGAACAATCCTTTCAAAAACTGTCTCACATCAGTAGTACACCTCA
>NZ_JADOUU010000095.1:0-1284 GCF_015751955.1 Arthrobacter sp. CAN_A214 | reverse complement strand
GCCCCACCTCGGGCGAGAAGTTGTTCGTGAACGAGTCCGCCCACAGCAGCACCGGAGGGCGGGCTTCGGACGAAGTGGCAGCACCACCGCGCGCCCTGAACCAGGCATGGAATGTCTGCGGCGCGAAGGCGGGAATGTTCCGGCGCTGATCCACACCGGCCAGCCGCAGCCCGAGTTGCCGCATGCCGGGCAGCCGCACCAGGGCGTTGACAAGCCGCGGTGCGAACGCTGCCAATCCCGCCCACCTGGGCAACCAGCCCAGCGAGTAGTGGGATGCCGGTCGGATCCTGCCCTGATAGCTCTGATGCAACACCTCGGCCTTATAGGCGGCCATGTCGATCCCCGTCGGGCAGTCGGATGCGCACCCTTTGCAGGAAAGACAGAGATCCAGTGCGTCGTGGACTTCCGGCGCGCGCCAGTTCGGCTTGTCGCCCTTTCTTCCACCTGTGACGCTGCCGTTGATCATCTCCTGCAGCGCCCTAGCCCGCCCCCGGGTAGAGTCCTTCTCCTCCAGCGTCGCGATGTAGGACGGGCACATCACCGTCGAGTTGTCATTGTGCGCGGCGCGGCACTGTCCCACACCGGTACAGCGGTGCACGGCCTGGCTGAAGTCACCGCTGTCGTGCAGATATCCGAAACCGAGCCCCGAGCGCAGCGGACCCGCCTCGGCAACGCGGACATTCGCATCCAGCGGCTCCGGATCGACGAGCACGCCGGGGTTGAGGATGTTGTCCGGGTCCAGGATGCCCTTGACCTTCCCGAAGAGTGAGATCGCCGCCGGCGTGTACAGATAAGGCAGGAGCTCGCTCCGAGCCCTGCCGTCGCCATGCTCCCCGGACAGTGAGCCCCCGTACCGCGCCACCAGCTTCGCGGCGTCGGTGAGGAACGCACGGAAAGCGGCCTTGCCGTCCTCGCGATGGAACGGGAAGTCGAGGCGGACATGGACGCAACCGTCGCCGAAATGCCCGAACGGGAACCCGGTGAGGGAGTGCGTGAGCAGAAGGTCGTCGAAATCGCGAAGGTAATTCCCCAGCCTCTCGGGCGGCACGGCGGCGTCCTCCCAGCCGGCGTGCGCCGGCACTCCGGCGGGCGACCGGCCCGCGAGCCCGCCGCCGTCCTCGCGAATCCGCCAGAGCGCGGCCCCCTGTCGGGCGTCCCCGATGATGCGGGAGTGCCGGGCGGCACCGATGCGGCTGACCCGCGCGGCACGGTCGGCGACCTCCAGGGCATCATCTCCGGAAATCTCGACGAACAGCCAGGCAGCGCCGCCGGGAAGCTCGGGCA
>NZ_JADOUU010000094.1:0-1300 GCF_015751955.1 Arthrobacter sp. CAN_A214 | reverse complement strand
CAACCGTCCACAACTCATCTGGAATCACATCCGAACGAACCATCCATCCAGCTTCCAACATCACAAGCCGGATATTTAGCAGACACGCCCTAGGTGGCTTTGCGGCCAGCGCAGCTGCGTTTGGGGTCGCGGTCCTGACAAAGGAAACCTTCCTCCTGGCACTGCCGTTCCTCATCTGGACAATGGCCCGGCACGCCTCACCACATACCCGCCGCTACACCATGTCAGTAGCAGGCAGTGTGCTGGTGCTCATCGGTGCGAGCTATATCCTCTTCGCCGCTATCAAAGGTGAGGTTCTGCCGGGAGAGAACCGTGTCAGCCTGTTCTCCGGAATCATGTTTCAACTGGTATCACGTGCGTCGGGTGGTTGGATTTTTGATCCTACAAGCACCACCCGCGACACCATTTCGTCGTGGTGGCAACTCGACCCGGTACTGCTGGGAACCGGTGCAATCGCAGCAATGTCCGGTTTACTGATCCGGCGACTCCGCCCGATCGCCGCCCTGTTGGTATTCCACCTTCTCTTTATGCTCCGGCCCGGTTCCTACCTTCCCGACCCTTACGTAATCATCCTCCTGCCTTTTATGGCACTGCTGATTGCGGGTATCAGTGAATCGGCGGTGCAGGAGCTGAAGAGTTTGAAGAACCGGACCAGAGCCCGGGGTGTGATGTCCGCCGTCGTCATCATGGGTCTTGGGTACGCCTCAGTCGCTGCTATACCGGCGTGGTCAACAGGGCTTGGCAGACTCACCACCGCCCATGAGGACGCGTCCTCCATCCAGGCCCAGGAATGGGTCGAAAAGAACGTTCCCCGCGACAACCGGATCATCGTGGAAGACACGATGTGGGTCGATCTGGTCAAGGCCGGATTCGACCGGGACAACGTGTTGTGGCATTACAAACTGGACACCGACGCTGAAGTGGCTGCGCAGTCTCCCGAGGGCTGGCGCGACTCGGATTACATTGTCAGCACTGCCACTATGGTGCAGACGGAAAACCTCGAAGAGGTCACAAGTGCCATCGAAAATTCCGAGGTCGTTGCCAGTTTCGGCAGCGGGGCAGACCTTGTCGAGGTCCGCAGGATCTACCCACAGGGCCTCACTGACCGACAGCAGCAACTACAAGAAACTGAAACCATCAACGCAGTAATCGGTACCGCGCTCCTGGATGAACCAGGCTTGGACATGGCACCAGAGGTCCGTGAGCGACTAGGGCGTGTCTGCTAAATATCCGGCTTGTGATGTTGGAAGCTGGATGGATGGTTCGTTCGGATGTGATTCCAGATGAGTTGTGGACGGTT
>NZ_JADOUU010000093.1:0-1313 GCF_015751955.1 Arthrobacter sp. CAN_A214 | reverse complement strand
GGTGAAATCCACCGGTCGTCGCAACACTCAGGTGCTGATGGTGGTTTCAAAGAGCTTAGCGAAGAGGTTCGCGGGGGTGTCCCAGCCGAGGGTTCGGCGGGGTCTGGTGTTCAGCTCGATGGCAACGGCCGCGAGGTACTCCAGGCTATGGAGGGTGAGGTTACTGCCTTTCGGGAAGTAATCCCGAAGCAGCCCGTTGGCGTTCTCGTTCGAGCCGCGCTGCCAGGGAGATCGCGGTTCGCAGAAGTAGATCGCCATCCCGGTCGCCTGGGTGATCTCGGTGTGCCGTGCCATTTCCCACCCCTGATCCCAGGTAAGCGAGCGACGAAGATGTGCCGGCAATTTCAGCATTGCCGCGGTGATCATCTGCTGCACGGATGCGGCTTTGTTAACCGGGTCGACGGGCAGGAGAATCACGAAGCGGCTGTGTCGTTCTACAAGTGTGGCGATTGCCGAGCGGTTGTTCCGGCCCATGATCAGGTCGCCCTCCCACTGGCCGGGGGTTGAGCGGTCCTCCGGCGGGAAGGGTCGGTCGCCGATCATGAGAACGTCACCGGAAAACCGTGCTCGTCGTTTCGGGACCTTCCGAGACGGCTTCCGGTGCAAATGCCGGCGGCGCAGCAGAGCGCAGTAGTCCCGGGTGAGAGCGCCACCCTGCCAGTTGTAAAGGTCCCGATAAATAGTCTCCGGGACGACGTGCATCTGCGTGTCCTCGGGGAACGTGGTCTTCAAGTACCAGGAAATCTGCGCCGGGCTCCACCGGCGCTTCAGCAACTCCTGAATTTGCTCCCGCAACGCTGGAGTAGCCACGATCTTCCCCGGGCGGGCGCGGAGCCGTCGTTGGCGTGCTTGCTGGTGCGCCCGATGAGGGGTGTACCGGCCGGACACCGCTGCGTTGCGGCGCAGCTCCCGCGAGATCGTCGACGGCGACCTGCCCAACGCGACCGCCGTCGCACGGATGCTGCTGCCTGCCCGAATTAGGTCAGCAATCCGGATCCGTTCCTCCTCGGATAGGTACCGGGGAGACGACACCTGCGGGCGGGAGAAGTCAGCGATCGGTGGGTAGGAATACACCCGCCCAGTCTCAGCGTCCAGGAACTGGAATCCGTAACGCCACTTCGTGCCCGTACGCCGGCTGATGCCGAGAATGCGGCAAATCTCCCCATTCAACAGACCCTGACGCGTCAACTCGACGTACCGAACCCGCTCAGAGGTCTTCCCCTGAGCGCCGGTCTTGCTCTGCGTAGCCTTCCTCGAGGACATCGCAACTCCTGAAAATAAGCCCAGTGTTGCGACGACCGGTGGATTTTACC
>NZ_JADOUU010000092.1:0-1417 GCF_015751955.1 Arthrobacter sp. CAN_A214 | reverse complement strand
GGTCAAGTCCCGGGTGTTGGTGTAGCGGTCGGTGATCCTTTTAGTTGTTAGGCGCTGAGTTCGAGAGTGGTGTCGGTGGTCGCCTCCGTCCCGGTGTTGGTGACGAGTGTGAGGCGGCTTTTCGTGAGGATGTCGAGGCCGAGGTAGCGGCGTCCTTCGGCCCATTCATCGGTCTGTTCGGCGAGGACGGCTCCGACGAGCCGGATGATTGCGTCCCGGTTGGGGAAGATCCCGACGCTGTCGGTGCGGCGGCGGATCTCCCGGTTGAGTCGCTCATTGGGGTTGTTCGACCAGATCTGTTGCCAGAGTCCTTCGGGGAAGCTGGTGAACGCGAGGATGTCGGCCCGGGCGGCGTCGAGGTGTTCATGGGCGTCGGGGAGTTTCTCGTCGACGTAATCCAGCAGCCGGTCGAACTGGGCGTGCACGGAGCCCGCATCAGGCTGGTCGTAAACCGAGTGCAGCATCGCCTTCACAGCTGGCCACATGGTCTTCGGGGTCACCGACATCAGATTCGCCGCGTAGTGGGTGCGGCATCTCTGCCAGGTGGCTCCGGGAAGATTCGCGCCGATCGCTTCGACCAGGCCCCGGTGCGCGTCCGAGGTGACCAGGCGGACACCGGTCAGGCCGCGGGCGACGAGATCGGCGAAGAAGCTGTTCCACGCGGCCCCGGTCTCGGAGGTGGCGACGCGTAGGCCCAGGACTTCACGGCGCCCATCGGCGTTGACGCCGGTCGCGACAAGGACGACGGCGTTGATGACTCGCCCTCCCTCACGCACCTTCATCGTGAGCGCATCCGCGGCCAGGAACGTGAACGGGCCGGCATCACCCAGCGGGCGGTGGCGGAACTCGTTGACGTGCTCATCGAGCTCGGCTGCCATGCGGGAGACCTGCGACTTCGAGAGGGAGTTGATGCCGAGGGTTTTCACCAGTTTGTCCATGCGCCGGGTACTGACTCCGGCGAGGTAGCAGTCCGCGACCACGGTGATCAGCGCCGTTTCGGCCCGCTTGCGGCGCTCGAGTAACCACTCCGGAAAGTAGGTGCCGGTGCGCAGCTTCGGGACTGCCACGTCGATCGTGCCGATGCGGGTGTCCAGGTCACGGTGCCGGTACCCATTGCGTTGAGCGACACGCTCCGGTGAGGGCTTGCCCCACTCGGCGCCGGCCACGGCGTCGGCGTCCGCCGAGAGGAGGGCGTTGATCATGGTTTGCAGCAGCTGACGCATCAGATCCGGGGAGGCCTCGCCGAGGGCTTCAGTCAGGATGCGGGCAGGGTCGACAATATGGGGAGCGGTCATCGTGATGATGCCTTTCGAGTGTGATGTGAGAGTTTCCTCGAAGGATCACGCGGTGGCCGCCTTCATGTCCATCAGTACGACGAACCCGGCAGCCGCGCTACACCACTATGCGGGACGCCACT
>NZ_JADOUU010000091.1:0-1429 GCF_015751955.1 Arthrobacter sp. CAN_A214 | reverse complement strand
GGTTACGTCCCGCTGAGTGGTGGAGTTTTCTCGACACCGTGCGGGTCAGTTCTTTGATTATGCTGCAGTGAGTTCTGGGAGCAAAACTGTTTCCTTTATCGGCGTGGTGGCGGTCGTGTTCATGGCGGTGAGTTCGGACATGGAGGCCTCGGAGAGGTAGCGGCGGTCGCCGGCTTCCCACTCGTCGTGCTGCTCGACGAGGACCGCTCCGGCGAGGCGGAGGAGCGCTGCGGGGTTGGGGAAGACACCGACGACGTCGGTGCGGCGTTTGATCTCTTTGTTCACCCGCTCCATCGGGTTCGTGGACCAGATCTGACGCCAGTGCCTGGCAGGGAATCCGGCAAACGCGAGGACGTCTTCCCGGGCGTCGCTGAGCATCGCGGCGACCTTCGGATGGGATTTGGTGAGCATCCGGGTGACCTCGTCGAACTGGGTGTTCACGTGGGCGGCGTCGGGTTGGGCGAAGGCCGTGCGGATGATCGAGGCGACCATTTCCTGGGAGCCCTTGGGCACGGTTGCCAGGACGTTGCGCATGAAGTGCACCCGGCAGCGCTGCCACGCCGCACCTTGGAACACGGTGCCGATGGCCTTTTTCAGCCCGCTGTGCGCATCAGAGATAGCGAGCTTCACCCCGTCCAGGCCCCGGGTCTTCAGGGAGCGCAGGAACGCCGTCCAGAAGCCCTCGTTCTCGCTGTCTCCGACGTCGAAGCCGAGGACTTCCCGGCGCCCGTCGGCGGCGACGCCGAAAGCAACCACGATCGCCTGGGACACGACCCGGTGCCCGATGCGGGCCTTGCAGTAGGTGGCGTCCAGGAACACATACGGGTATTCCAGGGCCGAGAGGTCCCGGTCGCGGAACGCACCGACTTCATGGTCGAGGTCCTCACAGATCCGGGATACCTCGGACTTCGAAATCCCGGTATCCGCGCCGAGGGCCTTGACCAGGTCATCGACCTTGCGGGTGGAAACCCCGTGCAGGTAGGCCTCCATCACGACCGCGTAGAGGGCCTGGTCAACCCGGCGGCGGCGCTCCAGCAGGGCAGGGAAAAACGAGCCGGCACGCAGCTTGGGGATCTTCAGGTTCAGATCCCCCGCAGTGGTCGTCAACGTCCTGGGCCGGGACCCGTTGCGTTGGGTCGTGCGCGCCTCGGAGCGCTCGAACGGGGCAGCACCAATGAACGCGGTCGCCTCCGCCTCGATGAGCTGCTGATACAGGGTTTCAGTCGCGGTACGAATCCGATCGGAAACATCGGTGAGTTTCAATTGTCCAAGCAGATCAAGCAGGGCAGACTGGTCTAGAGCCATCGTGTGTTTGTGTCTTTCTGTGAGTGACTTTGATCGGTACTCACTGACCATCGCACGATGGCTCACTACGTCGCCTACGCAACGCTCAACAGCGGAGAACTACACCACTCCACGGGACGTAACC
>NZ_JADOUU010000090.1:0-1435 GCF_015751955.1 Arthrobacter sp. CAN_A214 | reverse complement strand
GGCTCATCGTAATTGAGGGTGTAGGTGGGGTCTGAAGCCGCCTGATTCGAGCAGGCTGCGGGCGATGTAATTGGTGAGGTTACGGAAGCCGAGGGCCGAGCCGCGGAGGTGCTCGAGGCGGCCATTGATCGCCTCCGTGGGCCCGTTGGAGGTGCCGGGGCGGTCGAAGAACGCGAGCACATCGACGGCGCGTTGCTTCAGGGTCCGGCCAAGCCGGCGGATCTCGACCAGGGCGGCGGGCACGCCGTTGGTGACCGCGCCGATCACGGCCTGCATCAGCTCCTTACCCTTCGTCTTATTCGGTTCCCGGTAGGCGGCGACGATCCGCTGATAGATCCCCCACGTCGCTTCCACCTGGACGTGCTCCTCGGACGCGAAGACAGCTGTCAGGCGCGCGTTCTGCTTCTCCGTCAGCAGGTCCGCGCCGGTATGCAGGGTCCGCCTGGCCCGATAGAGCGGGTCGCCGGCCCTGCCGCGATGCCCGGTGGTGGCTTGTTGGACGCGTTGCCGGCATCGGTCCAACCCGTCCCCGGCGAGGCGGACGACGTGGAAGGGGTCCATGACCGGAACCGCGTCCGGGAGCTCCTCGGAGGTTGCGGTCTTGAACCCGGTGAACCCATCCATCGCGACGACCTCGATGCCGTCCCGCCACGCTTGGGGGCGGTCGTGGAGCCAGTCCTTGAACACCTGCTTGGAGCGTCCTTCGACCATGTCCAGCAGTCGCGCCGGGCCTGTCTTGTCGCGGATCGGGGTGAGATCAATGATGACTGTCACGTACTTGTCGCCGCGGCGGGTATGCCGCCACACATGCTCATCGACGCCGATAGCACTCACGCCATCGAACCGGTGAGGGTCATCGATCAGGCGGCGCTTCCCCTCGGTCATGATCGCGGTGTTCGCCGTATGCCAGGACACCCCAAGGCCTGCGGCGACCCGGGACACGGTGAGGTGATCGACCACGACGCCTTCCAGTGCCCACCGGAGTCCGCGGCGGGAGATCTTCGCCCTCCGCTCAGCTGCGAGGTCCATGTCCTGCCGCCACGTGCGACCGCAGTTCCCGCACCGGTAGCGGCGCACCCGAACCAGCAGCGTGGTGGGCCGGTGACCGAACGGCTCATGCGCAAGCCGGCGCGTCACGGTGCCCCTGGGCGCTCCTTCCGCACCGCAGGATCGGCACCACGGATCCGCCTCGACGACACGGCACTCGATCACTGCCTGACCGGGCCCAAGGTGCTGCCCGACGGCTTCCAGGCCCAGCTCATCGAGCCGGCAGAACGTGGTGAGGTCAGGGCGAACGAAGGTAGCGTTGAACACGTCGAGGTCTTTCGGCTGGGCAGTGTGAGAACTTCCATCATCGGAAGGCCTCGACCTCTATCTCGTCACCGACGCGCCCGCCCCGGCTACACCCCGCCTGCACTCTCGTTTGCGATGAGCC
>NZ_JADOUU010000089.1:0-1450 GCF_015751955.1 Arthrobacter sp. CAN_A214 | reverse complement strand
TCCTCACCGACCTCACCAAACAAGAAATATCCTGGCGGATCTCGGATCACTACCCACTCTGGACCGAATTCACCACCCACACACCCTGAACCCACACACCCTGAACCCACCCCTCCAACCGAGGCCACGGCGCGATACAGCGTCTACCGCAATCTCCTATTGACGCTGGTTCATTGGACCACGATGCACCGTCGACACACCGAGCTTCACCGCTACCATCCCGGAGCAGCTATTTGCGGTGTTCACGGTACTGGTACCGGCGGCAAGAACTACCCACGATCACAATTCGGAATAGTAAGCAACCTTACGAATCATCTTGCATGCACAGGAAGCACATGCGTAACGTTGGTAACGCACCGGGATTAGAACCCCCTTTCAATCAACGAAGGAGTACAACCCATGCAGATCACCAAAACACTCGCCACAGTAGCTCTCACCGGAACGCTGGCCTTCGGCGGCGCCGGGATCGCCCAGGCAGCCCCCAACCAGAACGCAGGCGCCGTCGGCGGCCTCGTCGCAGCTGCAGTGAACCTGGACCGCACGGTCGACATCGACCAGATCCGTCTGGTGGACAACGACGGAAATATTCTGAGCAACATCGACGTCGACGTTCCCGTGAACAACGTACTCAACGGCCTCACGATTCAGGCGTTGAACAACAACGACATCGACGTCCAGGACGTCGTGGACGTCACCATCGTCGACAACGTCCTCGTCGTTCTCGTCGACGTCCTCTAACCCCGCACCACCAAAAAAGCAGCTTCCTGCTGCCTGCGAAAGTGCCACCCCGGCAAGACCGGGGTGGCACTTTCGTCAGCGTGTACCGGCATACTGACCGTTACTGATAACAGGTAGCTTCATTGTCGCCGAGGCCCGTGCAGGAAACCCCATCCTGTTGCGGTTTTGATCCGCGTCCTCCCTGCCTGAAGTACGGAGTGAAGGACGGAGGCTTATGCTTACTCACCCACTCCCCCTGTTCATTTACTCATTTACTCAGATGATGCTGCGCTGCCGCTTTTAAGACACTCCTGTACAGTGATGCGTTGAGGTCCTGGCCCGGCGTACGAACAATCCCCCACCTGTTTGAACCGGAGTGAGGGCCTCACCCCCTTTTTCACGCATGTCAGGCCGGGTTTTCCTCAGATCCGGGTGCGGGGTTGTCCGGCGATGTTGGGGTGAGGCTGATGCGTTGCAGCAGGGCCTCGTAAGCTTCCTGCAGCGTCGTGTTGCGCATGTAGGCGCCGGCCAGTTCGCTGGAAGCCTCCCTCGCCTGCTGCTCCGCGGCCCGCTGGGCGGATTCCGCTTCCTCCACAGCGGCCCGCAGGCCAGCCAGTTGCTCCTCCAAATCGGTGATCCGGGTTACGTCCCGCTGAGTGGTGGAGTTTTCTCGACACCGTGCGGGTCAGTTCTTTGATTATGCTGCAGTGAGTTCTGGGAGCAAAACTGTTTC
>NZ_JADOUU010000088.1:0-1494 GCF_015751955.1 Arthrobacter sp. CAN_A214 | reverse complement strand
CAGGCCGGCAGCCCGGCGACAATTGATGCGGACCTCGTCGTTCACGGCGCCGGACGGATCCCGGACCTGTCCCGGCTGAACCTCGAAGAGGCCTATATACCGTACGGCGAACATGGCGTGGAAGTCGCCGGCCACCTGCAAAGCACGATGAACCCTGCTGTCTACGCCGCGGGTGATTCCGCTGACACCCCGGGGATGCCGCTGACCCCGGTGGCCGTGATCGAAGCGAAAGTAGCCGCTTCCAACATGCTCAAATCCGGTTCCATAGTTCCCAACTACGCCGCGATTCCGACAACAGTTTTCACGATCCCCGAACTCGTCCGCCTCGGGATGCTCGAACACGAAGCCAGGGACAGCGGCCTGGATGTGGAGGTCCGCTACACCGATACCAGTGGTTGGTACTCAAACTACCGGATCGGCGAAACCACCGGCGCGACCAAAATCCTGATCAATAAAGCAAACGACCGCATCATCGGCGCGCACTTGTTCGGAGCCGGATACGCCGAACTAGCCAACACCATCAGCCTGGCCATGAAAAACGGCCTGACCACCCGTCAACTGAAATCGACGACCGCCACCTACCCCTCAATCGGATCGGATCTAGGCTCAATGATCTGACACCGGCGAAAAGCGACCCGTATCCGACCATTGATGCGACCCTTCAACCAAGATCGCGGAGCGTTTATCAGCCCACGATTGGCGGTTGTTTGCAGCTCCGTCGTCGGTTTTCGCCATCCCGAGAACCGAGTCCTCGCCGCGATAGCTGCAGCGTCTGTCGGGTTCGCAGTTTTAGGTGACTAGTTTCGCGTAGACGACGTAGTTGTCGTCGAATTCGCCGGTGTCCGGGTCGTAGCCGTCGCAGGTGATCAGGCGTAGTTCGGATCCTTCGGTGTTGCCGTAGACCGTTTGGGTTGGGAACTGGTTTTTGGGGTACTGCTCGCCGCGGTCGAAGACGAAGGTTGCTGTGGTGCCGTCTTCGCGGGCGACGTCGATAGTGTCGCCGGCCTTGAGGCTGCGTAGGTCCGCGAAGACGCCGGGGCCTGCGTCGGTGGCGTTGACGTGGCCGAGCAGGACAGCTGGTCCGCGTTCCCCGGGGGTGGGGGAGTCGTTGTACCAGCTCGCGGGTGCACCGGGTCCATCGGGGGGAACCTCGAGGGATCCGTTGTTACGCAGCCCGAGGTTAAGGAGTTCTGATCCGGCGCCGATGGAGGGGATGCTGAATGAAACCGGGGCTGACTCGGGCAGGACCGGCAACTGGGTCGGAGCGGGGGCTGCGGCAACGGGAGTTTCAGGTGCGGGCGGTGCAGTTGTCTGGGCGGGAGTTGGCACCGCGGGCGTGGAGGAAACCGTCGGCGGTGACGCCGTTTCCTGGCTTTGGGGCGGGGTTTCTGTTGCGCAGCCTGTGAGGATGAGGGCGGCAACTGCTGCTGAGGCAAAGTACCCTCCGCGACGTCCGCTGGATGATCTAAGCATGGTGGGCTTGTCCAATCAGTT
>NZ_JADOUU010000087.1:0-1555 GCF_015751955.1 Arthrobacter sp. CAN_A214 | reverse complement strand
CCCTGTGCGCCAGGCTGGAGTGAGACACCCTTACTAATTCCTTCCCTTGCACGGGGTGAGAAGCGAGACAAATAGCGATGACGATGACGACGGCTGATGTGGCCATCGATGATGGGGTTATGGGACCTCGAGCTGACCGGCCGAAGAGGCGTAGTTTCACCGCCGAGTACAAGGCGGGAATCCTGGCCGAGTACGACGCCGCTGACCGTGGTGAGCGTGGAGCGATTCTGCGCCGGGAGGGGTTGTACTCCTCGCACCTCATCGAGTGGCGCAAAGCTGCTCAGGCTGGTGCGACGGCGGGTTTGGGTCCGGTGAGCAAGGATCGACGCGATAAGGAGATCGAGCAGCTGCGGGTGCGGGCGGAGAAGGCTGAGGCTGAGCTCGCCCGCTCGAGGGCGGCGCTTGATCTGATGGGAAAAGCACACGCGCTCTTGGAGACGCTCTCCGAGAGCGCGGAGGCCCCCACGCCGCGGCCGCGGTCGAAGAAGTGATTGTCCCGCTGGTCGACCAGCTCGCCGGCGTGAGCAGCGTCGCGACCGCGTGTGCGCTACTGGGTCGTTCACGGGCCAGCCACTACCGCGCCCAGTGGGAAGCCCGAAGGCGTGCCGGACTGCCGTTCGGGCCCGAGCCTCGCCGCGAGCAGCCACCACGGCCGGCCCCGTCGAACGCGTTGACCCAGTTGGAGCGCCAACGGGTGCTGGGCGTGTTGACCGGGCCACGGTTCGCTGACAAGGCCGTGGCGCAGACGTGGGCGACCCTGCTCGACGAGGGCACCTACCTGTGCTCGATGTCCACGATGCACCGCGTCCTGCGTGAACACGACCTGGCCGGGGAACGCCGCCGTCAGGCCACACATCCACCAAGGAAAAAGCCCGAGCTGCTGGCCACCAGACCAGGACAGGTCTGGAGCTGGGACATCACGAAACTCCGTTCGCCGACCCGCGGGGTTTACTACGACCTCTACGTCGTGATCGACATCTACTCCCGCTACATCGTGGCCTGGACCGTCGCCGCACGCGAGGACTCCCAGATCGCCACGGCGATGCTTGAAGAAGCGATGGGCGTGCACGGGATCCCCGAGGCGATTCACGCCGACCGGGGCACCTCGATGACCTCGAAACCCGTCGCCCAGCTCCTGCTCGACCTCGGCGTCGACCGGTCACACTCACGCCCGCACGTATCCAATGACAACCCCTACAGCGAGGCCGCATTCAAAACCCTGAAGTACGCCCCGGTCTTCCCGCCCAATTTCGGGTCCCTGCAGGACGCGAGGGCGTTCTGCGAGGCGTTCTTCGCCTACTACAACCACGAGCACCGCCACTCCGGGATCGGCCTGCACACCCCGGCCTCAGTCCACCACGGCACCGCAATTCAGGTCCGCGCCCAACGCCAGCAGACCCTCGACGCGGCCTACGCCGCGAAACCCGAACGATTCACCCGCAGCCGACCCGAAGCACCGAAACTGCCTACCGCCGCGTGGATCAACCAGCCCTCACAGGAAGCCCTCATACAGACAGCCTGAACTAACCTGTCTCACCAGCCTTGACATCTTCCG
>NZ_JADOUU010000086.1:0-1569 GCF_015751955.1 Arthrobacter sp. CAN_A214 | reverse complement strand
GAAACAGTTTTGCTCCCAGAACTCACTGCAGCATAATCAAAGAACTGACCCGCACGGTGTCGAGAAAACTCCACCACTCAGCGGGACGTAACCTTCGCCCTGTAACGGTGGGCTGAAAAAACATCCAGCTTCGTCCAGGGGAGGTAACCAACTTCCGCAATATTTTTCCATACATCGACCCGCTGGGTGTGCCCGCGGGTAGCTGGAGGCACTGGTTAAGGGGTGGGCCAAGTACTGTGCCTACGAAGTCAGGCGATCACTACGCGTACCGGGTTGCTGATTCGCTCCCTCGTTTCTGAAACGGGGTTTCCGACGGACCATCACTGGTGCTGGTCCCAAACATCGAACATTGGAACCCGGAAAGGTTGCGCCACCGCGCGAGCGGTGGGTCAGCCGCATGCCATTTTTCATGTACTGCGGAAGATCCTGGACCGGGGTCGGCGGCGAAAAGGAACTCTCTTGAGACCAGAGTTCCACCCCCAGCCGTCGTCGACCCCTCTAAGGGTTTGCTCAAGGATGTGCGAACCGCTCTACGGTTGTCTTCTTCTACCCTAGACGCGGGGCACCTTCGAGGGGCGGCCAGCGCAGCACCATAGCGTCCCGTGTGCATCCTTCACTGCTACACATTTGCGGGGCTGGGGGAGTGGTAGGGATAGGTGTGTAGTATCCGGCAGGAAAACTTGAACCGAAGGTTCTCGAGACTGGTCTCGTTCGTCGCCGACCACGAAACCATGCCCTTCTATCGGTAGGACAGACCAACCGAGGAAAGAGTGCTGTCGATGTTGGTGCAACCCCAGCGAACTTCACTGACGATCGAAAATCTAGAGGTCAAGGCCTCGGTTTCCTACAGCCGCTGGCAAGCCAAACTCAGGGTTCTGCGTTAGCACGTGACGATTCCCGTTAACTACTCGTTATGGGGATTCTGGGAAACAGGTAGCCACTACTCGTGCGGAGATAAAGAATAGCGGCCACTGTTAACAATGGCACAAGAGTGACCCATGATTTTCGAGGAGCAGGTGTAGGAATGGCTGAGAACAGACCGATGGAGACAAATCTTCTGACCGTTGCGGAGATAGCTGCCAGGATGCGGGTCTCAAGAATGACGGTGTACCGCCTGGTGCAGTCCGGTGCGATGGAGGGTATCCGATTCGGTCGCTCCTACCGGGTACCGGAAACGGCTGTGCAGCAATACCTCGAATCCGTTAAACCCGGGCACTGACGTGCGGTTCGCCATCCTGCTGCTGGCACAGGCGCTCGTTCAGGGTTTTGACAGTAGTGGCGGCGGTCAGGATCAGGACATTGCATAGCGCGTGGCATCAGGTGGTCCCACGGACTAAAGGTGGGGTGGGCTCAAGTGAAACTGCGGTTAAGCCACTGGCGAGTCGGATTGAGGCGGGGGGGGTGCCTCTATGGTTTTCGTCAAGCGGCTGTGGCTAGCCGCGGTTCGTATAAGGTTCCATCTCTGAGCATGGCATAGAGGGTGTCGCAGCGGCGGCGAGCCAGTGCAATCAGCGCTTGGTTATGGCGTTTGCCTTCGGCCCGTTTCCGGTCGTAGTAGGCCCTGGACGG
>NZ_JADOUU010000085.1:0-1807 GCF_015751955.1 Arthrobacter sp. CAN_A214 | reverse complement strand
GTCGCCCAGGCCGCGGCTGCCTGGAAGGCGAAGGGGAACACTGTGTATCCCTTCCATCTCGGTGATATCAACATCCCGACGGCCCCCCATATCGTAGAGGCGATGAACCGGGCCATTGCTGACGGCTACACGGGCTACTGCCCGGGTCCTGGCATCCCGCAGCTGCGTGAAGCCCTCGCCGAGGATCTCGGTGGTCGTCGGGGTATCGAGTTGTCCCCTGACAACATTGTGGTGATGACCGGAGGTAAGCCTGTCATCACGAAATTCCTTCAGGCAGTCATGAACCCGGGCCAGGAAGTGCTGTATCCGAACCCCGGCTTCCCGATTTATGAATCCCAGATCGAGTACCTCGGTGGCACAGCGGTGCCTTATCGTTACCTGCCCACGAGTGAGGGTTTCGCTATCGATCTCGACCAGGTGAGAGCGTCGATCACCCCGAATACTGTGGCCATCATCTACAACGACCTGCAGAACCCCATTTCGGCTGAGTCCACAGCTGCTGAGCGGGAGGCTGTCGCGCAACTCGCTCAGGAGCACGACCTCTGGGTGCTTTCCGATGAGGCGTACTTCGAAACGCGTTACGAGGGCGTTTCGAGCTCGATCGCGTCGCTTCCCGGCATGTTGGAGCGCACCGTCATCCTCTATACCTTCAGCAAGAAGTTCGCGATGACCGGATCCCGGCTGGGTTGCGCCGTCGCCCCGTCCGAGATCGCCAGAATACTCAGCATCCTGAACACCAACGACGAATCGTGCACGACGCATTACGTTCAGTGGGCTGGCATTGCGGCACTCCGTGGCACCCAGGAGCCTGTACAGCAGATGCTCGACACCCTGCGACAGCGCCGGGACGCCACGTGTGAACTCGTGAACGGGATTCCCGGCATGCACGTCGCCGTGCCGCAATCGACGTTCTACCTCTTCCCCGACGTCACCGAGGCCATGGAGCGTCTGGGGTACACGGCAGTGGGCGAGTTCGCCTCCGCAGCCCTGCACGAGACCGGGGTTTCCTTCTGCACGCGGGAGCACTTCGGTCGCCGGCAACCCGGCGAGGAGCGGCAGTACATCCGGCTCGCGTACTCCGGCATTGAGGTCGCTGACATCCGCGAAGGCCTCGGCCGCCTGAACACATGGATCGAGACAGCATGAGTCGGATCTTCGTCACGGGACGGATACCCGAAGTTGCACTCGAAAAGCTTCGCGCCGAGCACGAAGTCGACGCCTGGCAGAGTCCGGAGCCGATCAGCCGCGGGGAACTCCTGACAAGAGTCGCTGGGGTCGGCGCCGTGGTGAGCCTGCTCACCGAACGCATCGATGCAGAGCTCCTCGACGCCGCCGGACCGCAGCTGAAGGCCGTCGCGAACGTCGCCGTCGGCTACGACAATATCGACGTACCAGCCTGCACCGACCGCGGAGTTATCGCCACCAACACACCCGGAGTACTCACTGACGCCACAGCCGACATCGCGCTCAGCCTGATCCTCATGGCGACCCGCCGGCTCGGCGAGGGAGAACGACTCATCCGCTCCGGCCAGGACTGGAAGTGGGGTATGTTCTTCCTGCTCGGCAGCAGCCTGCAGGGGAAGACCCTCGGCATCATCGGCATGGGCAGCATCGGCCAGGCCACCGCACGCCGAGCCAAGGCCTTCGGCATGGAAATTATCTACCAGTCACGCAGTGAAATCGATTCCGGGATCGTTGCCGAACTGGGCGCCCGGCGCGTCGACCTCGACGAGCTGCTGGCAGTCTCCGACGTCGTCTCCCTCCACTGTCCTTACGGGCCTGCCACCCACCACCTCATCGGCGCCGA
>NZ_JADOUU010000084.1:0-1912 GCF_015751955.1 Arthrobacter sp. CAN_A214 | reverse complement strand
ACTGCCTACCGCCGCGTGGATCAACCAGCCCTCACAGGAAGCCCTCATACAGACAGCCTGAACTAACCTGTCTCACCAGCCTTGACATCTTCCGCACCGCCACCACGACTAAACCGTTCGCACGGCGGTACTTCAGCGCGCAGTCTCCCCGAAGCCCTCTGCTTAGGCTGAAGCTACAGGCGTCAACACCGTCAATGCGCATTCGCCCCGCACGGTGAGAATGTACGCAGCGGGGCGTTATCTGGAACGTCCTTTCCAGCCCTGTCGCCCACTCCCGTCAGTGGTTGGTTTTGGCGGCTCACCCACAGGTGGACGGCTTTGAGCTCCACCCTTCGGGCTCCATCCGCCCACAGGTGGATGACCCGCCATCAGGCAGAGCCGGCACCATCGGTTCTGCTGCTGTCACTTGTTGTCCCTAATGCCACTGTTATCACTAACACCACTGTTATCACTAACACCACTATTCACACCCTAATGGGGTGCTTAGTACCTCAGCGCCGAGGAGGCTGTGCACGCCCACCGTCCGCTCGAGATGAGCTCCGTCGTGTCGGTGACATAGGTGGGTGTGTGCAGGCGGGCTACTGATTCCTGCTGTCAATTCGTGTGCGGGACAAGCAGCGGAGCGGGGGGAGCTTGTGCCGTGCACCTGTGGACTGGAGGCGCAGCACGTATCCACTCGAGGCCTGGTTCGAGCTGCCCGTGCAGCACTTACGAGATGCCTCATGCCGCCCTTTTGAGTTACAACCTCGGGAACGAGCACTTTCGAGACGGAACACGGTGAGACAAGTTTGCGAGGCACTGGGTCCCTTGTGATTCCGGGGGAATGGTCGCTCCTTGCGCGCCTTCAAGGGGGTGTCTTGTAAAGCTTTAGGTTCACAAGACGACTCATAGCTGAGGTTCTATCCAGATCGAGGTTGCTAAGAGCGACGGGGTTTCGATACTTGTTCCCACTTCGAACGGAAATTGCTCCGGCGGCTCACCAACAGATGGACGGCTTTGAGCTCTGTCCTTCGGGCTCCACCCGCCCACAGGTGGGTGACCCACCAGCTCGTCCCACAGCGCGTTGGAGTCAGTGCTCGCTTCGGATCCGCCCGCTGCCTCCCGCAGCAGCAGCCAACCTGTCGACTCCAGATGGCGACGCATGGCTGCACCCGCCGCGGATGGGTCCCCCTGTTGGATGGCGTCAAGGATCGGTTGGTGTTCCCGGTAGACGTCATCGAGGGAGCGGGACGTCCGGATCGTCGAGGTGCCGACCAGACGGGTGGCATCGCGCAGGTTCTCGATGATCCGGGTGGCGTGGGCGTTGCCCGCGAGCTCCAGCAGCAGCGTATGAAACCGCTGGTCATGCAGCAGAAACGCGGCATCATCCCCGGCAGTGACCGACGCCTGCATCGCCGCATACTCAGCGTGCAGGGCCACGTGGTCGGCGGTGCTGGCGCGAACTGCTGCCCGCTCTGCGGCAGGCACCTCCAGCGCGAGGCGGACGGCGATGATCTCGGCCAATTCACGCGCGTCGGGAAGCACGACGCGGAAACCGCGATTGCGCTCGAACGCCACCATCCCGGTCTCCGCCAACCGGAGCAGGGCATCCCGGACCGGACTACGAGAAACGCCTAGCTCATTGGCCAGCCGGTACACCGAATACAACTCGCCCGGTACGAGCGTGCCGTTCCGGATGCCCTCTCGGACCGCGTCGATGGTGCGGTCGGTGAGGGTGGGTGCGCGCCCCGGGCGATTGGCGGCTTCGGCGGACGGTTGTGACATGAAACCAAGACTAGTCTGCGGCGGAACGAGACCCGTCGAGTAACATGTTACTTATGGCGACGACGCTCACAGCACCTACCTCCCTCGTATCCGAACTCCAATCCCGCGGTGTTGCAGACGCACGGGCCGATGCTACCTCCCGTGCCGT
>NZ_JADOUU010000083.1:0-1949 GCF_015751955.1 Arthrobacter sp. CAN_A214 | reverse complement strand
GTGGGTGGGTTATGTCGGTTTTGAGTGAGCTTTCTGATTTGAAGCGGGTCAAGGGTGGTGGGAAGCGGAAGCTGACGGCGGGTGAGAAGAAGGAGGAGCGGGCGGGTTTCCTGTTTCTTGGTCCGTGGATTGTTGGTTTGGTGCTCATTACGATCGGGCCGATGATCGCGTCGTTGTATTTGTCGTTCACGGATTACAACTTGTTGCAGGCCCCGGAGTGGGTGGGGTTGGAGAATTATGCGCGGATGTTGGATGATCCGCGGTTGATGAATTCGTTGAAGGTCACGTTCTTGTTCGTGTTCATTTCGGTGCCGTTGCAGTTGGCTGCGGCGCTGGGTTTGGCCCTGGTGTTGGATCGGGGGTTGCGCGGGATGGGGTTGTACCGTTCGGTGTATTACCTGCCGTCCCTGTTGGGTGGTTCGGTGGCCATTGCGGTGTTGTGGCGTCAGATCTTCGGTACCCAGGGCCTGGTGAATCAGGTGTTGGGTGCTTTCGGGATTCAGGGTCAGGGGTGGATTTCGGATCCCTCGACGGCTCTGGGGACGTTGATGATCCTGAATATTTGGACGTTCGGGGCGCCGATGATCATTTTCCTGGCCGGGTTGCGGCAGATTCCCACGATGTATTACGAGGCCGCGTCGGTGGATGCGGCCTCGAAATTCCGGCAGTTGGCCACGATCACCCTGCCGTTGCTGACGCCGATCATTTTCTTCAACCTGGTGTTGCAGATCATCGGGGCGTTTCAGTCCTTCACGCAGGCCTTCGTGGTCTCCGGCGGGACGGGCGGGCCGGCGGATTCGACCATGTTCTATACGTTGTATCTCTATCAGAAAGGCTTCGGGAACTTCGATATGGGTTACGCCTCGGCGATGGCCTGGCTGTTGTTGGTGATCATCGCGATTTTCACGTTCATCAATTTCATCGCCTCGAAGTACTGGGTGTTCTATGACGACTAATATTCAGGCCCAACCCGCCCAGGGCGCCGACGCCCCCACCCCGCCGACTTCCGGCAAACCCAGCAAGCACGGCAAGCACGGCAGGTTCGGATCCGGCAGGTTCGGATCCGGCAGGTCGGGATCCGATAGGCCCGGGGTGTCCGCGCAGCGGCGTAAGGAGCGGTGGCGGCGGGCGGGCAAGCATGTGCTGCTGAGCGGTTTCGGGTTGCTGATGCTGTATCCGCTGTTGTGGATGCTGGTGTCCTCGCTGCGGCCCAATGACGAGATTTTCCGGCTTTCGGGTTTGTGGTTGACGACGTTCGAGACGGAGAACTACACCAGTGGCTGGACGGCGCTGGCTTCCCCGTTCGGGCATTACATGGTGAACTCCATGATCATCGTGTTCGGCTCGATCGTGGGGAACCTGGTGTCCTGCTCGATGGCCGCGTACGCCTTCGCCCGGTTGCGGTTCCGCAAACGCAACCTGCTCTTCGCGATCATGCTCATGACCGTGATGCTGCCCATCCACGTGGTCATCGTCCCGCAATACATCATCTTCTCGGAACTGGGGTGGGTGAACACGTTCATTCCGCTGATCCTGCCCAAACTCCTGGCCACGGATGCGTTCTTCGTGTTCCTGATGGTCCAGTTCATCCGCGGCCTGCCCCGGGAACTCGATGAAGCCGCCCGCATCGATGGCTGCGGACACGTGGCGATCTTCACCAAAATCATCCTTCCCCTGATGCTCCCGGCCCTGGCCACGACCGCGATCTTCACGTTCATCTGGACCTGGAACGATTTCTTCTCCCAACTCATCTACCTCACCGACCCCACCATGTACACGGTCCCGGTCGCCCTGCGCTCCTTCGTGGACTCCACCGCGACCTCCTCCTGGGGCTCCATGTTCGCCATGTCCGTCGTGTCCCTCCTCCCGGTCTTCCTGGTCTTCCTCTTCGGCCAGAAATACCTCGTCAAAGGCATCGCCACCACCGGCGGCAAATAAACCACCACCGG
>NZ_JADOUU010000082.1:0-2032 GCF_015751955.1 Arthrobacter sp. CAN_A214 | reverse complement strand
TGGCGGTTGATCTCGACCGTTTGGGCTGTGGACTCCCCTCGCACTACGTTGATTTCACCGGTGATGATGCCCGCGACCGTGGCCCGGGCGACGTCCTCGGGGGTTTCGTAGTCGAAGCCGTGCTCGGCCTGGGCCTGGGAACTGTCCATCATCGGGGTATCGGTGGCACCGGGGAAGACGTTGAGCACGTGCACGCCCTCTCCGTAGAGCTCCCGTCGCAGGGCTTCCCCGAAGTGGGCGATCCCGGCCTTCGTCGCACCGTAGGTCGCGTAGAAAGCCATTCCGAGCAGACCGAATCCGGAGGAAACGTTTACCACCAGTCCCTCGCCCGAGGCCCGCAGCGCTGGTACCGCGGCACGGGTCAGCAGGATCGGGGCGGTGAGGTTCAGTGCGATCTGTGCCAGGATTTCGGATTCTTCGATTGCCTCGAGTCGGCCGGCGCGAACGTTGCCGGCGTTGTTGATCAGTATGTCGATCCTTCCCAGCCGTTCCTGGGTTGTGGCGACGACAGCTGCGGGAGCGCCGTCATCTGTCAGGTCAGCAGGAATGACTACCGCTTGCCCGCCTTTCTCCCGGACGAGGTCAGCGACCTCTTCCAATGGTTCCCGGCGGCGGCCTACCAGGGCCAGGCGGGGGGAGTATTGGGCCAGTTCCAGGGCCAGGGCACGGCCGATTCCGCTTCCGGCGCCGGTGAGCACGATCGTTCGGTTGTTCAAATCCATGATGAATTCCTTTCCAGAAATACGAGAAGACTAGTGAGATATGAGGACCTTGGTGAAAAAGCGGTGACGGGTACCTCGGAGGCCACAGCCAGAGCGGTCGACTGTCGTCGGTCGCCTGCGGTGATTGGTTTATTCGGCTAGGGAGTTGACGATCTCGGTGGTGACGTTATGGCTGGACTGTGGGTTCTGGTCGGTGATGAGGTTGCCGTCACGCACCACGAAGGGTGACCAGTCCGGGCCCCGCTCCACTACGGCGTCCTGCTCCCGCAGTGCGGTTTCCCTGGCGCTGGCGCTGGCGCTTACGCTGATGTTCGACGCAGCCTTTCTAGGAGAGGAGTTCCAGCTCCCAGTTCTTGACGTCGGCGACCGGCGCGAACAGGCGGCCGTCGACCTCGTCCAGGGGTAGGTTGTTGCGGACTCGGTGTGGCCAGTCCCTGTTGCCTAGTGCGGCTTTGCCCAGGGCGACGACATCAGCGGCTTCCTCCGCGATCAGGGAGGAAGCCGTTTCCGGGTCGTCCAGGTGACCATTGGCAATCACCGGCAGACCTGAGTGCTGCTTGGCCAGTGCTGCCAACGAGAGACCTTCCTCGCCGAAGGCCGGTGCGTACGCCCGGTACTCCGTGGTGTGAATGAAATCGATTCCTGTCGCTGCCAGGGTAGAGAAAATAACTTCCGCTTCCTGGGCGCCGCCAGCCCAGGTGTGGTCGTTGTCGCTGACCTTGGCCTGGGAGATGCGGATGCCTACCGTGAAGTCCGGGCCGACAGCTTCGCGTACGGCACGGGCGATTTCCGCGGCGAAGCGCACCCGGTTCTCGGGGGAGCCGCCGTACTGGTCGGTGCGCTCGTTGAGGTAGTCGGTGAGGAACTGGTCCAGGAGGTATCCGTTGGCGCCGTGGATCTCCACACCGTCGAATCCGGCGTCCCTGGCTCGCAGCGCGGCGGACACGAAGCCCTGACGGACTTCCTCCAGCTGCTCGGCTGTGATTTCCTCCGGAACCCGGTACGGGCCCTGTCCTCGATAGAAGCCCAGCTGCTCACCCTTAGGTGCGACCGCGGAGGGGCCGATTGTGGAGTCAACGAACCGGTTGCCCTGAGTCTGAGAGCCGGCGTGCATGAGCTGAGCGAAGATCTTCGCTCCCGCCCCGTGCACGGCCTCAACGACCTTCTCCCAGGCCTGGGCCTGTTCCTTCGTGGCGATGCCCGGCTGGAAGAGATACCCCTGGCTGTGGGCGGTGTCCGGGTAGATCCCTTCGGTGATCAGCAATCCGAAGCCGCCACGGGCGAAAGCCTCGTAGTAGGACACCATTTTT
>NZ_JADOUU010000081.1:0-2074 GCF_015751955.1 Arthrobacter sp. CAN_A214 | reverse complement strand
CCCTACGCCGCCGGCTTCACCCGCGGCAGCGCAGGGTTCGTGTTGACGACCGTGCACGTCCTGTGGGGCACCAGGGCCGCTGACCGGTTGCCGGAGATCACCGCGTTCGCCCAGTGGATGCACGCTTGGGCGAAACGCCCCGATGACTGGAACGAGAACCTCCTCGTCCTGGGAGACTTCAACCTCGACCGCATCGGTAACCCCCTCTACGAAGCGTTCATCTCCACCGGGCTCTGGCCACCGGCCGAACTCGAAGACGTCCCGCGCACCATCTTCGACAACGACAAAACCCGGCACTTCTACGACCAGATCGCCTGGTTCTCCGAACCCGACGGAACCACCATGCTCAAAACCCTCACCTACACCGGCAACGCCGGGCACATCGATTTCCTCCCCCACATCCTCACCGAACTCACCAAACAAGAAATATCCTGGCGGATCTCGGATCACTACCCACTCTGGACCGAATTCACCACCCACACACCCTGAACCCACACACCCTGAACCCACCCCTCCAACTGGGGGCTACAGCGTGACGCAGCATGAGGCATGCGTCATCTGGAATCTCCTACTGCCGCTGGTTCAAGGGACCACGATGCACCGTCAACAGACCGGGCAACTATTTGCGGTGTTCACAAGACCTTGCGCCAAACTGTCCTGGCGCCCGCATACCGGAATCGCCGGGGCACCGTTGCTCGGGATCGGGGTCAATCGCGCGGACGTGGACACCGGACCACCCAAAGGCATCAAGGCTCTATTCAAGCCGCTGTTCCAACCGATTCCCTAGCATTGCTCACCGGCGTTATTTTTTCTGTGGTCTTTCCTAAGCGCCAGCCCGACACCAGACCGTGATACTTATGCCCATACCCAGCCGCTACCCGATCAGCCGGGTTCTACTACCCACCGATGGAGTCACCCCATGGTCCGCAAGAAGAGCAAAACAACCCGCACCTCGAAAACTCAACGAGACGCTGCGGCAGCTCAAGATACGGAGCGCGCCCGGCAGACACAAGCCCGGCAATACCGGAGAGCAAAAATCGTCGGGGCAATTCTGCTCAGCGTCGCTGCGATCACAGCCACCGTGACGCTCATCCTCCTCGCCTGGTTCTTCTGATAAACAAACCAGATCAGTCAGCGGGGGAACTGCTCACTCGCACCGCACCCGGGCTCGAAGATAAGGAGTGGGCCTTCCACCCAGGAAGCCTTTGATTGAGCATCGATCGCCTCGTTTCGTCCAGCTTCCCAGTCCTCAACAAGGCGCGTTGCATGAATACCCAGACCGCAAGCACCCGTTCCTCGATCGGCTAATCCGGCCGGTAGAGCGGCATCGCGCCCTGCTCGGACACGAAGGCCGCCACTCCAGCGAACCGCCGGTACCAGTAATCCTGCCCTGGTGCCGCGCCTGTCCCTGCCACTCCCCCAGCCCAGTACAGAGCACCGGGAAGACCTGCTTCAAAAATCCTTCGACCGCGGAGCGGCGACGCAATCGCTGCTGAGCCGGTCCCCGGACCACCACAGGTTGCCGCCCACCATTCAGGTGGGCGGCAACCTGTGTACTCAGCGAATAGAAATTGATCCGTCAGCCCGGACGTCGCACCTTCTAAAACTCCCGTACCGCGGCAATGACGACCGAGGCTGGCTCAGTCAGCGTGGCCTGTTGGAGGACGCAGCGGATGCCTCGGTCTCCACGCTGCAGTGCACGACGTTGGGCGTCGGTCAGGCGCGAATCGTCGCCTACTCGGATCCGGACGCCGCGGCCGTGACGGTGCAACTGGGCTGAGCTGCGCCGTCGTTTAGGGAACGAACAGCATTACTGGGCGGTGTCCTCGCCGGCCCAGGCCTCTGCGTAGAACCGGGGGGAAAGCGAGTCCAGCAGTTCGGCATAGGGATCCGGCTCCATCGCCTGCGCTGAACTAGCAGGGACATTCGGGACGAAGGCGGACACGCCCAGCCCGGCCTCACCCTCCTTCAGGGTCAGGCCGGCGGCCTCCAGGATCGTGGGGTACATGTTCAGCTGGTCCACTCCGGGTCGCAGCGTGCTGGTCTTGTCCTGGCCCGGAATCCAGATCCGATT
>NZ_JADOUU010000080.1:0-2141 GCF_015751955.1 Arthrobacter sp. CAN_A214 | reverse complement strand
CCTCGGCTTCCGTAACCTCACCAATTACATCGCCCGCAGCCTGCTCGAATCAGGCGGCTTCAGACCCCACCTACACCCTCAATTACGATGAGCCTCGAAACCAGCGAGGTTCAGCCGGTGAGTGAGTGCACCACTCGGGCAGGCGAGCCCACCACAACGGAGTTTTCCGGCACATCCTCTGTAACCACTGACGCAGCTGCCACGACGAAATTATCACCGATCGTCACGCCCGGCAGGAGGGTCGCGTTAGACCCGATCCACACATTGCGGCCGTCGCCGGTGATGCGCAGGGCATCCTGGCTAACCCGATGGATCGCCCCGTGCAACGGCGAGTCCCCGGTGATGGTCCGGCCGGCATTCAACGCTCCAAGGAGATCGAAGAGTTCCATGGTGTCCTTTCACTCAGGTGTTGGAGAAGGCTTGCGCTGGCGACCCCTGAACCGGTTATCCACACGCGGGTCAAAAAGCAAGGTCCAGGCGTTCACGCCCAGGAGTTGAACTGTCGCGGCTTGGTCGCCATCGGTATCGCCCCGTCCTACATCGGGGCGAGCGTCAGAGGCACAACACATCACTTCACTTGAAGTCTTCGCGCGAGACTTCAGCTCCGGCGTGGACTTCCACGGCGCCCTGCCCTGAGTCGACAGCAAAAGGTCGGGGTCCTCGATATCTGCGGCCGCGGTGGATCCGACTTCAGCGCTGCACGAGGAGACCCATGCATCAAGGCCGTCGCGACAGCTTGGTGCCCGGTATCAGCCGCGTCAGTCAGAACGGTTGGTTGGCAAGAGAGCGCGAGCGACAATGACCGGCGCGCAGCGCTGGGTAGTCATGCAGTTCCACGCTGGAATGTCGTCGACGCAGGGAAGCCGCACTCCCGCCAACCCCCAGTTCCTGAGACATGGCGATGCTGCCCGCCTGACTCGGCTCGCCGCGTTTCCTGCCCGGTGCCTGCAAGTTATGTGAACCGGGCAACATCGGCGGTACGACCCCGCCGCGGTCACCACTGCTTAATTCCTGGGAATGTCCACGCAGGAACGCGTATTGAGGACAACGGTCTGTAATCGTTTGTAGGTCGCCTTTATGCGGGCGTAGCAGGGGTGCCGGCCGTCGGGAAAGACGATGCTTCCCGGGCTCACCGCACGGACGTTGGTGCCCTCGGCCGTGAGCAAGCCGCCGATCGCAGGTGTCACAGAGTCAGGATCGATGATGGCGGCCTGATCAAGAGGGGCGAAACCAAAACCGGGGCCGGGGGCGGATTTTACGGCTAGTGCATCGGAGGCTCCGGTGAGTGCAATTCCGGATGCGACGGCGAGGCTGGCAATAGCAGTTCACCGACGAGGGGCTGAGCCAGGGAAACGAGCGATGTCTGCGGCTAAGTCGAAAGTGCGCGGTGAAGGCGTTGAATATGGCACCGAACTGCTAAAAGGGACGGACCGGATCCGTAAGCCGATTCTTCAATGTGCCCGTTCAATCTGCATAAGAGTGCATATTGACGAAGGGTCAGTTGCGGATAGTGCTTCAGCAGGGCGTAAGAGTGACTTGCAGGAGGGGAATTTCCGATGATTGTGTCTGTGGCGTCGACAAGAGACCGCTCTGTCGCAAGGGAGGCCGTCGCTGATCCTGCTGAGCCCGGCAGTTGTTGCAAGGCACAGCAAAAGTACCCCTAATGCTAGAAGCACAGGGCTTCGAAAGAACGGGTAGGGTACCGGTGTATCTCCTCCGGTACTTGTTCGTCACCCGTTGCATGGCAGCCGCTTCGACACTGTGGGGAGACCTGCTCGTCGAGTAGATCCTGTGTGTCGCAGTATTGCTTTGATCGCACCCTGGTGATCCCGGTGGCTTCACACTGTTGCGGACTGTCCTTGGAGTTGTATTCATGTCTTTCCAAGAGGGACGTGAATGCTGTGATGGGATTCCCTCCAGGGGTGGGTAGCGGGTTCCCGTTCAAAGGCGCAGGGCATGAACGAAGCCGGGGGAATGGGAGAATGGGGGAATTATGCAAGCGAGTCAAAGTGCTGGACCTCGTTACACGCTCAGTGATGTGGGGGATTACCGGCTCATCGTAATTGAGGGTGTAGGTGGGGTCTGAAGCCGCCTGATTCGAGCAGGCTGCGGGCGATGTAATTGGTGAGGTTACGGAAGCC
>NZ_JADOUU010000079.1:0-2153 GCF_015751955.1 Arthrobacter sp. CAN_A214 | reverse complement strand
GACGTCGCCCGGGCCACGGTCGCGGGCATCATCACCGGTGAAATCAACGTAGTGCGAGGGGAGTCCACAGCCCAAACGGTCGAGATCAACCGCCAGGATCCTGCGGCGGTGGACCGGATGCTAGCCAAAGGCAAAGACGAACTGGAAAAGGTCGTTGCCGGCCATTCCAGCCTCTGAGTCCTCGACCAAAGAGTCGTTGGTGAGCTGCGCCGCGTAAGCCCGGCGGCACCTCGGCCCGTAACCGGGTCGGGGCGTCGTCCTGCGGCCGTTTAGGACAAGGAGCAGCCAAAGTGCTCCCCCGGATGAATGAGATACACCTGTAGTGGTTCATCCACCTGTGGGTGGGTGGAGCCCTCGGGATTGAGCTCAAAGCCGTCCACCTGTGGTTGAACTATTTCTCTCAGTCTTTCCAAATGATGCGTTAAAAAATGTGTGTGGGTCCTTCACCCGGGCACTCCCGGACGATGGGTGCCATACCCAGTGTGTGAAGACGGCTTATAGGAGATTGTCATGGCATGGTTTGTTCTCGTCATTTCCGGTGTTTTGGAAGCAGTGTGGGCAACGGCCCTCGGTAAGTCCGAAGGTTTCAGCAAGCTCGGACCCATTCTGGTGCTCATTCCCTCACTGCTGGCCAGCATGGCCGGCCTGGCCTACGCGATGCGGGACCTGCCCACCGGAACGGCCTACGCCGTCTGGGTCGGCATCGGCGCGTCCCTGACCGTCGTGTACGCCATGATCACCGGTACCGAAGCCACGTCCCTCCTGAAGATCGTGTTCCTGGCCATGATCATCGGCGGCGTTATCGGACTCAAACTCAGCCACTAGGCACTGCCCTCCGGTGCCCGTCGCGATTATGCTATGGCCAGTGGCCGGGGCGGGCGGGAGTGTCCCCGATCTTAGGTTGTGGTTGATCGGTTGGTTGCGGGTATCCCGGTGAGAAACGAGTCTGCTGGGGCGTCTTTGACGACGACGGTGTTGGCGTCCACTGTGCTCCGCGCTCCGATGGTGATTGCCCCCAGTATTTTGGCGCCTGCGCCGATGGTGACGCCGTCTTCGATCGTGGGGTGACGCTTGGCTTTTTGCAACGATCGTCCTCCCAAGGTCACACCCTCGGAGATGACTACGTCATCACCGATTTCCGCGGTCCCACCGATAACCACCTCTTGACCGTGATCGATAAGCATGCGGCGACCCAGCGTGGCTGCTGGGTGGATTTCGATACCGGTTGCAGTACGAACCAGTTGGGAGAGCACACGCGCCAGGAACCTGAGCCCGGGTCGGGCCCACATGCGGTGTGTCTGCCGGTGCACCCAGACCGCGTGCAGTCCTGGGTGGACCAAAGCCATTCCCACGAGACTCCGCGCTGTCGGGTCATGGTTCAGGACTACTTTCACGTCTTCACGAATTCTTGTTCTAAAGCTCATTCGCCGCTTCCGGATTGATGATGGATTCGAACCGCGGGCAGCAGCGGAAAGATCACCATGACCAGCCGCACACCCAGGCGGCCATCCGCTTGGTGCGGAACAGGAAGCCAGGCTGTGCTCCTGTCGAAGTGTGTCGTGCCGGTGGAGCACGGCGCCCACGTGAGCCGGTGTCCTCTCCCGATGTTCTCTTACACAGTCGTCCCTTCAATGTTCACCGTAGATGTGTTCAGTTGCGCTCAGACGCCCACCAATGCAAAATCCAGGGCCGCCTTGAGGGGCCGCCAGGGTGGCCGGTCACCCGCGCCAGAAGCAGGCCACCCTGGGCTGCGGTGAGCAAGGCAAAGGCCATCAACGCGGGAGGGGTGAATCTGCTCTGACTTTCCGGTTCGGTGGACATGCCCGGCTTCCGTTCAGCGCAGCCGACACCTTCTGATTGCGCTGCCCCGAGGGTTCAACTGCTTTCCACCAACCAGTGTCGACCTTCCCCTCAAGGGAAAGGTCAAGCCCGGATGAGGGACAGCCCACGCACCGAATCGGATGAGGCCATGGGACGCGGAGACCCACTTTCAGCACGGGACCCATTCACCGGGGCCGATATCCCGCGTCGAGCTGGAAACACCGGTAGATCCACAGTCTCCGCGATCTTGGTTGAAGGGTCGCATCAATGGTCGGATACGGGTCGCTTTTCGCCGGTGTCAGATCATTGAGCCTAGATCCGATCCGATTGAG
>NZ_JADOUU010000078.1:0-2272 GCF_015751955.1 Arthrobacter sp. CAN_A214 | reverse complement strand
TGAAGTAACCGTCGTCCGGATCTCCGACGCCGACCCCGCAATGCTCAGATACTTCTCCGACATCGGTCTCACCCCCGATACGCAGCTCACCATCCAGAAGCAACGCCCGTACACGGACGCCACCACCATCACCCTCCCCGGCCAACACGAAAACATAGACCTCGGCCCCACCGCGGCCAACGCCATCTGGGTCACCACCTCCTAACAAACCCTCGACACGGCCAGGAGCTCACCGCGGAACCCACCACGGTTGAGACATACGCTTCGGAATAAGAGACCAATTTTCGTGCCGCATAAAACGGTCCTTCCGCAGGGACGGCTGATCGGTGAGGATGTCGGTAAGCTCCGTCGTCATTCTTGGCGGTCGGCTGCACGGAAATGTCAGACGTCGTCTTCACTGCCTGCGGGAGCCCGTCGGTCGGATCCTGTGGGGGAAGCCCCGCGCGGAACGTAATAATTCAGATGTATTGGCAGACCTGGTTAGGTGCGCAGGCGGCGGGTTCGATGGTGAGGCTGGCCGAATGCAGGCTCTGCACTGTCTCGCGCAGAGCAAGCAGATCGGCTATCTGGTGATCGAGTTCCTTTAGCCGTTCGGACAGCAGGGATTTGACGTGGGCGCAGGGCGCGTTGCCCCCGTCTCGGATGTGGAGGATTTCACCGATTTGGGCCAGTGTTAGCCCGGCGCTTTGTCCCCGCCGGATGAAGGCGATCCGGTGGACGGTATCGCTCGGATAGTCCCGGTAGCCGCTTGAGGTTCGCGGCGGTATCGGCATCAAACCTGCCGATTCATAGAACCGCAGGGTTTTGGTGGTGGTCCCCGTGGCATTCGCCAGTTCACCTATCCGCATGGTTGTTCCTCCGCTGTCTTCCGTGACTTGACCTTCCACCATACTGGAACGTTGATGATGAGTTTCGATATGTCCGTGCGCAGGAGGAGGTAAGTGATGATGGCTGAGTATGATTTTGATCTGGCTGTGGTGGGTTCCGGTGGTGCTGCCATGGCTGCGGCCATCACAGCGCGGCAGTCCGGGAAAACAGTGGTGCTTATTGAACGGGCGGTGTTGGGAGGAACGTGCGTGAACGTGGGGTGTGTTCCTTCGAAAACCTTGCTGGCCGCGGCCGGTACGCGCCATGCGGCGTTGAACAATCCCTTTCCCGGCGCGCCGACCTTCGCTGACCCCGTCAATCTGGAATCCCTGGTCGAGCAGAAAGATGCGCTGGTTGAGCACTTACGTGGTGCGAAGTACGCTGATGTGGCTGCTGCCTACGGATTTGAGATACGCGCCGGGGAGGCTTCCTTCATCGACAATGAAACCCTGGCAGTTGATGGCGTGCCGCTGTCCGCACGGTCGTTCATTGTCGCAACCGGTGCCAAACCTGCCTTACCGGAGATGGCCGGACTCGATGAGGTTGAATTCCTCACGTCCACCAGCGCCATGGAACAAACTCGCCTCCCCGAATCACTGATTGTCATCGGCGGCGGCTATGTGGGCTTGGAACAGGGCCAATTGTTCGCGCATCTGGGATCAAAGGTGACCATCATCGGACGGGTTGCCCCGGCAGCCGAACCCGAGATGGCGTCCATCCTCCGTGCAGCGTTGACCGGTGCAGGCATCACCGTGGTCGAGGAACATGCGGTGTCCGTCTCCGCCGTGAACGGACGCGTCACCGTCAGCACCAGCTCCGGCGTGGTGTTGCACGCGGAGAACATACTGATTGCAACAGGCCGGATGGCCCAAACGGATGGACTGAACCTCGACGCCGCAGGGGTAGCCACCGACGGACACGGGTTCATCACGGTCGATGACCGGCAGCGGACCAGCAATCCGCGCGTTTTCGCCGCGGGGGATGTGACCGGTGGACCCCAGTACGTCTACGTTGCGGCCGCTGCAGGAAAGACCGCAGCCCACAACGCTCTCCAGGACTCTCCAGCGGATGCATCGGCCCGGGTGGATTACACCGGGCTGCCAGCTGTCATCTTCACCCGCCCCCAACTGGCCACGGCCGGCCTCACCGAAGCCGAAGCCATTGCCGACGGATACCAGTGTGAGTGCCGCGTGCTGAGCTTTACGGATTTACCCCGGGCACTGGCCAACCACGACACCAATGGGGCGGTCAAAATGGTCGCCGACGCCGAAACCGGCCAAATCCTCGGACTCAGCGCGGCCGGCGACGGTGTGGGAGAAATAATGCTGGCCGCCACCTACGCGATCCGAGCCGGAATGATGACCCGGCAAATCACCGACACCTGGGCGCCGTATCTGACCATGTC
>NZ_JADOUU010000077.1:0-2341 GCF_015751955.1 Arthrobacter sp. CAN_A214 | reverse complement strand
GGAAACAGTTTTGCTCCCAGAACTCACTGCAGCATAATCAAAGAACTGACCCGCACGGTGTCGAGAAAACTCCACCACTCAGCGGGACGTAACCGCCGCGCGGCAGCGTGAGCTCTTATCGAAGCTACTTCTGCGGAGGCGACGGGGCGTCGTGCGCGTGCAGTGCGGGGTCGTGTGTGGTTGCCCAGTTACCGAGGAGCTGCAGTCCATCGTGTGAGGCGGTGCCGGGTTCTGCGGAGAACACGAGCATCTGGAGACCGTGGTCGGAGGAGAGGTCCAGCCCGAGGTAGGTCAGGTCGAGATCTCCGACGATGGGGTGATGAATGTTTTTGATTCCGGTGCGGTGCTCACGGACATCATGTGCGCCCCACAGCTTTCGGAAGAGGTCGCTGCGGGTGGAGAGTTCCCCGACGAGGTTGCTGAGCTGGCGGTCGTACGGTGAGCGGCCGGCTTCGACGCGGAGAAGGGCGACGATCTGGCGGGTGTTGGACTCCCAGTCCTGGTAGAAGGTCGGCGCTCGGGGGTCGAGGAACACGAAGCGCGCGGCGTTCACCGGCGGTGGGGAGTTCTCGAACATTTCGGAGAACAGGTCGCGGCCGAGGGTGTTGGTGGCGACGGCGTCCAGGCGCCCGTTCTGCACGAACACCGGGACGGTCGTCATGGCATCGATTGTCTGTAGCAGGGTCGGGGTGATCTGCGTTGTGCGGGTCGGGCGTCGGCGTTGCGGGTGGGCTCCGGTGTTGGCTGCGCGGATGAGGTCGTGGAGGTGTGAGTGCTCCGCCTCGTCGAGTTGGAGGGCGCGGCTGATCCCGTCGATGACGGCTTCGGACACTCCCTTGGCGTTGCCTCGTTCCAGGCGTTTGTAGTACTCCGAACTCATCCCCGCCAGGAGGGCGACTTCCTCTCGTCGCAGACCGGGAACCCGCCGCCGTCCGCCGAAGTCGGGTAGACCCGCTTGGCGCAGATCGAGTTTGGCTCGACGCGAGATGAGGAACTCGCTGAGGTCGTCCTGGTTGTCCATGGAATTGACGGTACGCCACCTCCACCTCCGGTAGGGGGTCCCTGCTGGGGCACCTCTAGGTAGGGTCTCGCTAGCCTCGACGCCGGCCTGTCGACTTGAAATATCAGCCGGCCCACCAGGGCTGGAGGACTTTAGAGAGGCATCATCATGACCAATGTCTGGTTCATCACCGGAGCTGCCCGGGGCATGGACGTCGATTTGGCCAAAGCCGCCCTGGACGCCGGCCACCGCGTCGTCGGCACCGCCCGGAACGCCGACAAGGTCACTGCGGCTCTGGGTGAGCACGAGAATCTCCTGGCCCTGTCCCTGGACATCACTGACCCCGCGGCGTCGGCAGCCGCTGTGGACGCGGCGGTTGGACGCTTCGGGAGCATCGACGTGCTGGTCAACAATGCCGGGAACTTCTACGCCGGCTACTTCGAAGAGATCAGCGACGCACAGTTCCGGGCGCAGATGGAGACCAACTTCTTCGGCCCCTTGAATGTCACCCGCGCGGTCCTTCCGGTGATGCGCGCCCAGCGCAGCGGCCATGTCATCACGATCAGTTCGGCTGCCGGGATCATCGGTCAGGAATTCTGCGCCGCCTACGCCGCATCGAAGTTTGCCCTCGAAGGGTGGATGGAGTCCCTGCACTATGACCTGACGCCTTACAGTATTTCCACCACCATCGTCGAGCCGGGTTTCTTCCGCACCGAACTTCTCGTCGAGGGCGCTTCGTCGATTTGGCCAGAACTTTCCATCGAGGACTACGCCGAGCGCACCGCCCGGACCATTGAGGCGTGGAAGAGCATGAACGGCCAGCAGGGTGGAGATCCGGCCAAGCTCGGCACCGCTTTGGTCACGATCGCGGCCCTGGACGCCCCGCCGCTACGCTTCGTCGCTGGAGCGGACGTCGTCGCCGGCGTCGAGGAGAAAGCCCGGTTGCTCCTGGACCAGGTCGACGCCCACCGCGACCTGTCCTCCACCATGGCCCTCGACAACGCTTAGGACTCCATGAAAAAGCCCCTGTCCCTCATCGCCCTCGCCCCTACCGCCGTCATAACCCTCGCAGCATGCTCCACAACCGCAGCCAATGACACGGCGGCGACGGAACCAGCTGCCTCCACCGGAACATCGACCGGACCCTCCACCACCGGACCCTCCACAGCCGAGGCGTCCGCAGTTGATGCTTCCGCGGTGGGGACACCGATCACCATCACCGCCGGTGACGTGGTCATTACCGCAACGGCGGATTCTGGCGGTCATTGCAACAGGAGGTTTTCGATCAGTTCGATCGGTTTTTGAAACCCTAGTCTTTTTCGTGGTCGGTCATTGAGCTCG
>NZ_JADOUU010000076.1:0-2491 GCF_015751955.1 Arthrobacter sp. CAN_A214 | reverse complement strand
CACCCGAGAGAGTGTGGGAGAGTAGGACACCGCCGGACAACCATTACGTGAAGCCCCCCACCACACCGGTCGGGGGCTTCACCCCTTTAACACCCACCCACCACACCCACAAACCACCCGCGCCGGAAGAGGGGAAGGTGTGCCACGAAGGGTCAGACGGCCGCAGGTTCGAGGATGGCATCGATCTGGCTCATCGCCTGCATCATGCCCTCCTCCATGCCCATCGCTAGCATCTGCTCGAGCTGCTCTGCGCTCTCGAAGTTCGACGTAGTCGTCATGCGCGTACGGTTGTCGACCGTTTCCAGGGTGACTACAGCGCGCGTGGTTCCCATTTCTGCTACCGGGTCGCCCTTTTCATCGGTGAAACCGTCCTCGAACTCGAGGCGTTTGGGGGCGTCTATTGTGGCGAACCGCCACCATCCTCGGCTTTTTTCGCCGTCTGGCCCCGTCATGAAGTAGCCGGCCGTTCCGCCAGGCACAAAGTTGTGGCTCTCGAACGTCGCCGGCCAGGTAGGCGGGCCCCACCAGCGTTCGAGCTGGCGCGGGTCCTCCCAAATCCGCCACACGCGCTCTACGGATGCCTCGAACTCGGCGGTGATGGTGAAGCTCAATGCCTCAGCGTCCCTGTGCGAGCTGATGACGGTCATGATGGTGCTCCTATTCCTCAGAGAGAATGTCAGCGATCCGGTCAACACGCCGTCGCCAAATCAGCTCGTACTCGTCGAGCAGCCGTTGTGCTCTTTTCACGCCTTCAAGATGGGCGTGCACGATCTGCTCCCTTCCGCGCTTCTCTTTTGTTACCAGGGAAGCCCGCTCCAACACCGCGACATGTTTCTGTACCGCGGCAAAACTCATTGCGTACTGCGCCGCCAGACCTGTCACCGAGTACTCCCGCGTCAAGACCCGGGCGAGGATATCTCGGCGCGTAGAGTCAGCGAACGCCTGGAACAGACGGTTCATGCCGGCTTCGTCGAGCTGATCTACAACCATTTGGTTGTAATTTAGTCCCGTCAGCGGATCGTGTCAAGAGGTCCGGCGGATCGAATCGCGTGTTTCGGGAGTTGCTTACTCAACGCCGTGGAGCTTCAGGATCCAGCATCCGCGGCTCGCCCGATCTGGTGACGATTGGACCCCGAAGTGGGACGATGGGCAGATCGCCGTGTGGACGGGTACCTTGGTCGGATTTCTGCGCGCTCGAGCGGCATGACGCATCAGGAGACACTGCTTTTCGGGCGGGTCGACAGGGAGGTACAGGTGACAGCGGACATGAATGAGCCCAGTACTCCGGGCCACGTAGTTCTGCTCGGTGATTCCATCTTCGACAACAAGTCCTACGTCGGTGGGGGACCGGACGTGGTGGAGCAACTCAGGGAAGAGCTCACGCCGGGGTGGAAGTGCACCCTGCTGGCGGTGGATGACGACGTGACCACCGGCGTCGTGCGGCAAGTTCAATTGCTCCCGCCCGGTGTGACGCACCTTATCGTGAGCGTTGGTGGGAACGACGCACTGGGGTATACCCACCTGCTGCAGCAAAAGGCCGGCTCCGTTGCAGATGCACTCAGCATCCTTGGCGACGCTCAAGACCAATTTGCAGCGAACTACGCTTCGATGATTCGGGCAGTCTCTGCCGAGGGTCTTCCTCTCGCTCTCTGCACGATCTATGACACGCCTCCCTCCGATCCCAACCAGCGGCTGGTCAAGACGGCGTTGGCCCTGTTCAACGACCACATAACGCGAGCGGCCTTCTCCTCCGGCGCTTTCTTGATCGATCTTCGTCTCATCTGCAGCGAGGACGGGGATTACGCGAACCCGATCGAGCCCTCCGTCCGGGGCGACAGGAAAATAGCGCAGGCCATCGCCGCCGCGATTTGCCCCGAACACGACGCATGCCGCTCCAGGGCCATCGGTGAAAGACGCTGTGCCGCCGGTAGGTGAGAATACGCAACGGCAGCAGGGTCGGACCGAGGAGCTTCGGCATGGTGGAAGGCACCGCCTTCAGCAAGCATTATTCGTCGGGCAGCCGGATATTCGAGACGACGGCCCGTACGCAACCTCCTGGCCCTCGACGCAGCGACATCACCGCGTTCGGGTTGCCCTGGTCACCATGCGGGTGCCACCTGCTCTCTGTAGCGATGGGGCCGGGGCCGGCGCCGAAAATCGGGCGTGATGTGTGGATTTGTGGTGGTGGTGATGGTGTCGTATAGTTGTGGAGTTGCCCCGGTGTAGGCGACGAACCCCCTTTGAATTCCTGAAGTCGCTCCAGCGTGTGCTGTGCACGGGCTCGTGATCGGCCTCAAATTCGTCGTCGCTTGTGGCGGTTGGATGTTCTGCTCGTGTTGCCGGTTTCGGACTGGCGGCGGGGCGGGAGACCTGATTTGCTTCGACCAGCGGGATGGGGGTAGGCTTGAAAAGTTGCTTCGGAGCGATGACATGACGGTTTGGTTGTGTTTGGTGCCGATAGTGTCTGTTGTTTGAGAACTCAATAGTGTGC
>NZ_JADOUU010000075.1:0-2612 GCF_015751955.1 Arthrobacter sp. CAN_A214 | reverse complement strand
AGGACACCGCCGGACAACCATTACGTGAAGCCCCCCACCACACCGGTCGGGGGCTTCACCCCTTTAACACCCCCACCCACCCGCGCCGGGCACCCACATGACGAGCCGGCCCTCGTGTGGTGGCCTCCGGGCTGCCGACCCTTGGAACGGGCGGTTGCGTAGTGGGCGAGTGAGCACTGCGCCCGAGACCGCTGCAACGAGCACGACCAGCAAGACCGGTCATGAAACCTGATCCGTCGGTCCTCCCTGGGTGAGAGCCGTGTATGAGACCAAGACTCCGAGGCTCGCCCCACTGACGCAGCTGCAGGACGAAGTCGAGGGCTATGGACCTCGTCCATGGAATGGAAGAGGAGTCCGAGGAGTGCACTGATCGGTCCAATCAGGAGGCCGGTACCTCCGCCGAAAAGGCAACCAGCGAATACGCTTCCGGTGCCCCAACCGGAACCCAGCATGGCGCCGCCCCCGGTAGTCAGTCCCAGGCGTCGGCGAGGACCATGCCCTTTCCGAACACAAGTGACCTCTCGAGGTCATCCGGGCTGGTCGTCAGAGTCCGCCGCCAATTCCGGAGTCTGCCCTGCCGTTATTGATCGGCAGGCCCTTCCGGCAGCCCTTGGTGGCAGTGCAGCTTCCGACGAGCTTCCGGGGAAAGGTTTCGCCCGGGCCCGGGTGGATCACCACGTCGTTCACCGAGGGGACGGTGTTCCCAAAGCTGACGGCCTTGTTCTCCTGCAGATGGAGGTCGACGTTGCCCAGTTTCCTGCGGATCAGGGAGTTGTGCCGGTAGACCACCCGGGGCAGGGGATTCCGACCCTTGCCGGGCGAAAGCTGGTGAGGAGAGAATGTCCCGCGGTTTCCTGGTGAAGATCATCCGCTGAACGGAGATGCGGTAGGCCAGCGGCGAGAGCTCGCAGGACAGTTTTTGTGACATCTCTCGCCTACGCACAAAGGCCGTTCATTCAGGCCCGACGCAGGAGATCCGGCAGGATCCATGGCCTGCCGGATGCCGGACGGTTTGGGAAGTCCACCGATCGTAGCCCCACGACGGCTCGATATCACCGGCTACCAGGTCACCCTGATCCCACTCACCCAACGGAGACAGGTCAGTTCCGAGTTCGTCAGTGGGAGCTGGGTTTGGTTGGGGCTGCCCCGCCCGTCGCGCGCCGCTCAGGGTCCGAAGCGCCGATGGCGAAGCGGTAGCGAACGTCGGAAGTCGTGACGCCCTCTTAGGCCTCGTCAACCTTCACGGGAGGGCTGACCTCGGTTTCGGCCGGGCCGTGTTCGGTGCAAAAGTGAAGCATCTCCTCGGTTTCGCCGATGCCATTCATCCTCGAGCCGGCTGGGAGCGGCGTCCGATAGGGCGGATGCATTTACTGGGAGCGGTTCCGCTGGTGCGACGGCGTTGACCAGCGCCGTCGAGGGTCAGCAGTTGCAGATACAAGCTGATGACGATCGAAGCGCTGACGGTGTTCACGATCAGGTCGAAGGTGCACGTAAGTGTCGCGAGAGTACGGGGTCGCTTGTAGGTAGTAGGAATCTGCGCCGAGCGTAGTCCGTCCTCCTGTTTCTATGTGACCTGCGACAGGGCCGGGACCCAGCGCCTATGGCGCGGGCACGCTCGACGGCCAGGTGACCTATGCTGTCGAGCCCGACGACTGCGCCCTTCTTGTAGGGCGCCGTGTCCGAACGGCGCGGTCGCGAGTAGGTGGTGCTGTTGGCGCAGAGCAGTGGAGTGGCAACGTTGAAATCGATGCCCTCCGGGATCGAGCGGCGCAGTCTCCTATCACCACCACACGGGTGGAGCAGCTGCCTCGGATCATCGTTCCGTTCGGGTCACCGCACCATCGGTGTCGGTGTTTCCCGCAAGCTTGTACTGCTCCTCGCCCTTGCGGCAGTTGACGCTCTCACGGCAGGAGCCCACCATGACGCCGACGCCGACGCCGACGCCGACGCCGACGCCAACGCCGTCGCGATTGCCGGCCGTGGCTCCGACCCCGACCCCGGCCCCGGGCCCGGGCCCGGCGCCGTCGCGATTGCCGACCGTGGCTCCGACCCGGGCCCCGTCGCCGTCGCGATTGCCGACCGTGGCTCCGACCCGACCCCGTGCCCGACGCCGACGCCGTCGCGATCGCCGACCGTGGCTCCGACCCGACCCGACCCGACCCCGGCCCCGACCCCGACGCAATCGCCGACCGTGCCCGACCATGTGTGGGGAGGACCTTGGAGCGCGCCTCAGTGACGATGCTGGTGATCTCGTTGCATGGGGCGAACGGGCAGGACCGGGGACTCAGTCGCCGCGCACTGCACGGACGCCAACAGGCAATCCCTGCTTGGCCTCATGGGAGGTCCTGCCAGGGACTATTGACCCAGGGGCTAGCATCTCCTGCCTGGTCGGGTCCTTGAAGGGGAGGAGAAGTGTTGCTCCTGCTGGCTGGCTGGCTGGGTGTGTGGGTGTTGGTGGGGTGTGTGGTGGTTTGGGTTGGTGGTTGGGTGGGTTGGGTGTAGTGTTTGTTGAGTTGGCCTGTTGTGGGTGGCCTTCCCTCCTTTTTTGTTGCTGATGCGGCGCGTTTTTTTGGTGTCGGGTTGGTGGTGTTTTGTGGTGGGTTGGGGGTTTT
>NZ_JADOUU010000074.1:0-2620 GCF_015751955.1 Arthrobacter sp. CAN_A214 | reverse complement strand
GAATGCCCGCGTGTTCGCCGAACACCCTTGACATCCAACCCGTTCTCGGGCAGATAGAAGCCTAGTACCGTTACGCTATCCGTTCAACCTTGGTTTACCCGCTAGTAACGAGCTGTTCACCGAAACACGAACCGCGGCGCCCACAGCGTAGGCGCCGCGGCCCGGCGTAACGTCCCGGGACGGGAGTACCGCAGCCACTGTTGACTGAACGTGACTACTCCATAGCCGGTAAGGAGCGTGTTCGGAAGGGCACCATGACGCTCGGATCGCCGAGCTGTGACAAAGGACTGGCGCCTCCTCACCAATAAGGAACCCCCGACCGCCGCTCGATGGACGATTTCGAGCTGGATCCCCATGATGCAGGGCTGAGCCGCCGATGTCCTGCGGACTACCGATGAAGCAGAACGGACGAGCCCGCCCGCGCAAGTACTCCCTGCCGCTTCTGGGATGCAGCAAGGGAAGATGCTTGACTACGACTTTTCAGCAGTATTTTCAGCAGTAGGTTCCTCGTGATCGAAGGCGATTCGCAGTTCGCTCCTGAAAGCCTGTGCCTCGAGAGCCCGCGCTCCACAGTTCGTCGGGGCTCGGCCCTTGGGGCCACACCCGGATGGCGCGGTAGTGGTAGCCGTCCTGCTGGACTATCCCTAGTGCCGCCATAGGGAGACCATATAGAGCCGGATCGGTACGGAGGTATGCTCCCACAACGCGCCGACGCGGGATTCGTTCGGAACAACAATTCCCACCGCATCGGACCGGCTCCTGCTATTCAAGAGGTGACGGCCTCGCTCGCGGAAGAACGGCAATCGATACTGCGCTGAGTGCGGAGATGAAACCCGTTTCCTAGATCAGGTTCAGTTCAACACCAGCCGGCCGTGTCGACACCGCTTCGATGCCGGCGCTGGTGAGGCGAATGGTGTCCGCATCACTTTCGGCGGACCGCAGGGCTTCTTCGACGTGAATGGAAAGGACCGCCACCGAGGCAGCTGCAACGGACCAGCTGGGCCACATGGCTGCGCGGGTCTCCTCGTCGATCACGATTCCGCCGTGGATTTCTGCCTCGGTCTGCTCGAACTCGAACTTCCGGCCGGAAAGCTGAATCAAGGTGACGCGCGTGTCGGGTCCCGAGCCGGTGAACACAATGGACCCGAGGTGTCCCAGGCCGGTTTTGAGCATCGCCCGAAACCAGCCGTCTTCAAAGTCAGGCGCCATGGCCCCAACCCCTTTCATAGTTGATCGCACGATTCTATGGGCGGCTGATCGGGTATTGACCTGCTCTTCGTATGAACATTGGATGACGATTTGTCCGGCATCTGAGCGGGCCTTCCCACCCCTTCCCGGGCTCTCGAACCGATTTTTCAGACCGCCGGCAGGCAGGACGCCGTATGCACGTCGCACGTGTGCATGGCGACGGACTCGGGAGCAGGGCGGGTTCACGCGCACCTTGGCGGGGAGTTCGTTGTCCGGTTGCCGGGCGAAGGCCTCGATCGCCAGCTCCAGGACGTGCGCGTGTGATTCCCGTGATGACGAAGCGCGCAGCCGGTGATCAGCACCCGCGGCGATGCAGTGGCTACATGAGGTCCGTGGTCATCGACTTCCTTTGTCGATCAGGATCACCGTTCCCCTTCATCTGTTCGGCATGGAGCCTCGCCGTGTTCGTACGCCGTTAGGATGAGGTGTCCTATCTGCCTGATCAAGGGGCCCTTTTGAAGAAATCACTGCTCGCCGTTGTCCTGCTTCTCGCCCTCACTGGTTGCGGCGCACAGCCACTGACGACGGAGAATTTACTGACCGAGCAGCTATCCTCAGAGGACACCTGCTCGGAGATTGACAGCATTCTCTCTGCTACGGGCGGCGAGTCCGGGCGTGAAGAGCGGTTCCTGACCGCGTCCGACCAACTTGGCGAACTCTCGGAAAGGGCGTCGGACCCGCTGGAGGATGAGCTTGAGGTGTTGTCGGAGATCCTCGAAGAACGGGTGGAAGACGCCGAGGCGCTTGAGCAGGATTCCGAGCGCCTGGCCGAATTGGACGAAGCGGTCGTAACCGTGGAAGAGGTCTGCCGGTTCTAGCGTCCAGAATTGGGGAACACCGGCGCTCTGATGACCGGCGGAGCTTCCAGCGGTTCTCGTACGGAGGTTCTTCTGCTGAGCTATTAGTCAGGTATGGCAGGTGTACCTGGGCTCAGCCCTCTCCTACTGGTGAATTCGTGGACGCAACGACCTCTCGGGAGGTTAGTAGCACCAGAACTTGTAGGAGCATGCACTGCTCAGCGGAAGATTGTAGTGGTCCAACTGTCACGTATCGGAGGTCCTGGAGCGGGATCGGGGACCGCAAGGCTTCCCAGGAGTTAAGGCGTTCCTCGGTGGGTGATTCCGGCACGGCCGCTTCGGGTGATGAGCTCGTCAAGCAGATCGGTGAGGCGTTTGTCTTGGGGCGGTCTTTCCCGCCTCGCTGTGCGCAGGGCCGCTACCGAGTTGTCTGCTCCGTGCTCCCAATCCGCGTCGAAGAATCCGCCGTTGCGCTCAACCATCCTTGGGTTCTTGCGGTGATTGCAACACTTAGCGAATGGGTGTTGATATGGCGGGCTACTCCATCTTCATAAGATCGGATCTGCTGCAGGTGT
>NZ_JADOUU010000073.1:0-2734 GCF_015751955.1 Arthrobacter sp. CAN_A214 | reverse complement strand
AGAACACCTGCAGCAGATCCGATCTTATGAAGATGGAGTAGCCCGCCATATCAACACCCATTCGCTAAGTGTTGCAATCACCGCAAGAACCCAAGCAACCCTCAACGACACCCAGGTCGCCCAGGATTTCGTCGCGACCCTCCCGGTGACATTGCCTTGGTTCCGCAACGCCGGCATCGAGTACATCACCGAACTTCCCGCACCCTGACGGAGACGGGCCCGTTTTACATGGACGTGCAACCGGGAGACATCGTCTACTACAACCCGCTGGACAGCATCACCATCATCTACGAGGAGACCAGCTCCGTGCCCACCCTGACCGAGATGGGTGAGATCACCTCGGACCGCAGCGTCTTCGAGGACCTCCCCGATGACGTGGACATGCTCGTCGAGCTCGGCTGACGCACTCCTCCGTCCGCCTCGGGCTGGCGGGCCGCAGGGCCCTCCCTCTCAGGCATTTATCTCGAACTATCAGCAAAGGACACTCCTCGTGAAACTCAGGCTCACTGGAACTATCGCCATCGTCACCGGTGCCAGCAGCGGGATCGGAGACGCAACAGCTCGCCGTCTCGCTGAGCACGGCGCGACCGTCGCCGTCGTCGCCCGCCGGAAAGACCGCCTCGAAGCACTGGTCAACGACATCGAAGCCGCGGGCGGGACAGCTTTCGCTGTCGAGGCAGACATCACCCAACGACCCCAATCCGAACAGGCCGTGAACACCGTCATCGAGCGATTTGGGCGCCTGGACATCCTGATCAATAACGCCGGCCTGATGCTCCTCGGGCCGATCGTCGGTGCCGATATCGAGGAGTGGGAGCGGATGATCGACATCAACCAGAAGGGCCTGCTCTACATGACCAACGCCGCCCTTCCGCACCTGCTCACCGCCGGTGAGGACGGACTGCGTGGCGTCGCGGACATCGTGAACATCTCCTCCATCGCTGGACGTCAGGCCTGGGCGAACTACGGCGTCTACAACATGACCAAGTTCGGGGTGAACGGCTTCACCGAAGCCCTCCGACAGGAAGTCACGCAGAAGTACGTCCGGGTCGGTGTCCTCGAGCCAAAGGCTGTGGCAACAGAGCTGGTGTCCCACAACAGCGACACGGTCAAGGACATGATCACCGCGGCCAAGACCATCCCGGAGCCGCTGGAACCACAGGACATCGCCGACAGCATCGCGTTCATGGTGACCCGCCCCCGCCGAGCCTCCATCGCTGAGCTGTGGAACATGCCCACCTCCCAGGTCTGAGACGACCACCGATCAGCACTCACCCAACCCCTTAACGGAGCACACCATGAAATACCGCATCCTTACCGGCACCGGCGTCAGCGTCTCCAACCTCGCCCTGGGCACCATGGGATTCGGCACCGAAACCCCTGAGAACGACGCGTTCGCGATCCTTGACCGGTTCATCGACGTCGGCGGCAACCTCATCGACACCGCCAACGTCTACGGGGCCGGCGCCTCCGAGGGCGTCCTCGGCCGCTGGTTCGCCGATCGCCCCGACGACATCACCGGCCGGGTCATCCTGGCCACGAAGGCCCGCTTCGGCACAGGACCCGACGCCAACGAAGCAGGCTCCTCCCGCCGGAACCTCGACCGGGCGCTGACCGCATCCCTGCGCAGGCTCGGCCGCGAGAACGTCGACCTCTATCAGCTCCACGGCTGGGATCCCCTCACCCCCATCGAGGAAACCCTGACCTTCCTCGACGCCGCCGTGCGCGCCGGAAAGATCCACTACATCGGCCTGTCCAACTTCACCGGCTGGCAGATGCAACTCAGCCTCGACACCGCAAGTGCCCTTGGACTGCAGGTCCCCGTCACCCTGCAACCCCAGTACAGCCTCCTCTCCCGCGAGATCGAGTACGAAATCATTCCCTCCGCCCTGCACAACAACATCGGACTGCTGCCCTGGTCACCGCTGGCATCGGGGTTCCTCAGCGGCAAATACACCAAGGGTGACAAGCCCGGCAGGGATACGCGTGCCGGGGCCGGGAATCCGATGATGGAGCACATCTACGGTGACCTCGCCGCGAAGGACCAGAACTGGGACACCCTCGACGGCGTCCGGGACATCGCCGACACCACAGGTACGACACCAGCCCAGATAGCGCTCAGCTGGGTCGCGAACCGGCCCGGCGTCGTCGCGCCCATCATCGGCGCGAGAACCCTCAACCAGCTCGAGCAGAACCTGCCCGCGGGTGAGCTCGTGCTCGATGCCGAAACCACCAGCCGCCTTGACGAGGTCAGCGCCCCAACACCAAACGACTACCCCTACGGGCCGTTCGGTGAGAAGCAACGAAGACGCTACATCGACTCCAGCGACCAAGCAATCAGCGAACTCTTCTAACCCAAACAAGACATAACAGCAGCCAGCCCTTCTTCGCGCCCCGGGCAAAGGGCCAACTACCTTCGGCTCTCTCCTGAGCCCTCCACACGTACCATCCATGTGGTAGGGATACACCTCAGCACGGGAGATTATTAATGCTCTGTGAACGAGCCCCATAAAACATCTCTCACACTCAGAGCCGAAAGCGGCGCACCCAATTCTCGGCTTGTGCCCAAGACCTATATAAACCGAACAGCGTTAGCGATACACCCGGCCAAAGAATCATCGCCTAGCACCGCGTATGAGGATGGGCGGATTCTGGCGGTCATTGCAACAGGAGGTTTTCGATCAGTTCGATCGGTTTTTGAAACCCTAGTCTTTTTCGTGGTCGGTCATTGAGC
>NZ_JADOUU010000072.1:0-2950 GCF_015751955.1 Arthrobacter sp. CAN_A214 | reverse complement strand
ACACCCCAGCATAGAAACGCCGGCGCCGGGCCAGGAGCCCTTCCTTGCGCACCTGCTTCAGCAGAACCGAATAGGACGCAACAACATCATTCGGCTTGGAAACACGAACGATGCGCTTGGCCGGTGGTGCGGCGGTATCACTCATAGGTTGATCCTCGACATCTCGTGGAGATCCTGGTGCGGTTCCGGCATGACGGCCGCGGTCGCTGGAAGAGCTGATAAGACAAGACGATCCCCGGAACCAAGCCCATTGGCTTCAGTCCGGGGATCGAGGGAATGCTTATGCGTTGTAGTGTTCGCGGCTTCCGGACTTCGCCAGACCGCGAGCGATCATATAGGCGATCGTCAGGTACGTAATCAATTCCATACCCTGATGGGCATCGAACATGTCACTGCCGTCTTCATTGTCGCCACCTGGTCTGTATCTGGGAGAGCGAAAGTCCGCAGGCTTCTCTACGGGTGCTCTACCCCGTGAATCCTATGGTGTAGAGATTTCGATAGCAAGCCAGCTTACTAAATGGGCGGATGCGGGTGCCTTCGCGGGAAGAGAACGATCACACTGCCCACAAAATAGGCCAAGGTGAGCCAGTTGATGCCGAAAAAGAGGGGAAGGTTGCCGTCGAGGCCGGTTGAGCCGGGACATTGTCTTGGCTGCCGCTCTTGAACTGGTGGATGCGGAGGGACTGGAGTTCTTATCCATGCGCCGGCTTGGTCACCAGCATGGGAAAAATCCGACGGCGTTGTATCGGTACGAGAGCGTATTGAAGCTCGGATTGCACCGCCTACCCAGAAAGGATTTTCCTCACCTGCGCAAGCTGGCGCCCCACCTTCTGGACTACGACGGCAAGTCTGAACTCGATCAAGGAATGAGCGTTCTTCTTGAGGGACTCCAAACCAGTCTCAAGCGCAGCTCACATGGGATGCACCCAGACACGACTTCTTGTCCCTGAATCCTTGCTGGGCTGATCCCCTAAACCCTTGTTGGTGGCACGGAGCGCAGTCAGGAGGCTCCGCCACTTGTCCATGTGCGGGAAGGTGCTGACTTCGAATCTCCCATCGGATGGGTGGTCGTCGTCCCGACACGGGTTCGATCGTCCGGTGAGAGATACCTCAGAGCGACGCCTGGTACATATTGATTGATGCCGTGTTGTCCAGCGGTCGGCTACAGCACCTTTTCGTCTCACGTGTCCGGTGGAGGAACGATTAGCGGGCGACCTCGGAGCCCCGGCCCCGCAGTGGGGCCTGCGCCCGACCACTCGCCTCGATGAAAATATCTGACACAGCGTGCATTGGTCGGTGCCAGGTTGGCCTTCACAGCTTCTCCTTTCAGGTGAATTCTTACGGGCAGAACAATGCGGTCGATTCTAGTGGGCGAAAGCTGTGCGCTTACCCAACCTTCGCCGTGCATCTGTCGGATCGGGAAGGACTTCGTCTAGTTGTAATTGGCGGTGACGGTTCGGGCTGCTCCGTCGAGTCGAATGGCACCGCCGTGAGGAATGATCCATTGAGGCCTGGTGTGGCCAAAGGGAACTCCGACACAGACGACAGCATCAGGGTTGTATACGGTGATCTGCTCGATGAAGGTTTCGCACTGCGCGGTACGCAGTCGGGCGCGCGTATCGGTGCTGGGGATCGGGTGGCCCAATTGGCTTGTCGGCGGGCGGGCGACGAGGACACCGGCTGCGGCCTCGAGGATCCCTCGCTCGCCCAGGGCCCGGACCCACCGCTTCACCTCATCCGCTGTCGGTAGCTCCTCGCTGGTCTCGAACAGCAGAACAGCGCCTTGGAGGTCAGCGACGGAGGGCATGCGATCCGCGACCGCAATCTGGTCGATCACTTCAAGGCAGCCGCCCCATGATCGGCCTTCCACAACGGTGTTCGGTCCCGCCCATGTCCACGGCTCGGTTGTTTCTCGAACCCCGAACTGATCCAGGGCGCGGGGGTCGGTCCACGGAATGCCGAAGTCCTCAGACTCTCCCGGGTCGGTCAGTTCGATGGTCCCACCGTCCAGAAGTGCGGCCCGAAGGGAATGCAGGTGCACGTCGTCCAGGTGCGGGCCTGCTCCGAGATGAACTTGGGTTGAGCCTCCGTAGTAGCTCGGGATGCCATAGCTCCATAGGAAGTGGTGCAGATTGGTGTTGTCGCTGTAACCCAGGAATGGCTTCGGATTTGCCGCTAGCACCTCGGCGTCGATGTGCTTGATGACGGTGACCTGGTCATCACCCCCGACGGTTGCAAGCACTGCCCGAATGGTCGGGTCGGCGAAAGCGGCAGTGATGTCAGCGGCCCGGGCCTCGGCGCCGGCGCTGAGTTGCCTGGTCGTCGGATACTCCACCGGCATGAGCCCAGTAGCTTCCGTTAGCCGCTTCATCGCTTGCTCATGAACGGCCTCCGACACGGCAGGTGCTGCAAACGCCGGCGACAGGACAGCGACGCGATCACCCGCAGTGGCTTTCGGAAGGGGCGCGAAGGTCAGTGATGTCATCGCGTCATTAGATCAAAGGAACAGTCTCGAAAACTACCTCTAAAGCCGTCCCGGAGGTGCGTCCTCTACGTTTCGTTGGCGTTGAGGGGCACACGGTTTTTCGAGGGCAATCTCCGGCTCTGTGTCCGAACCCGCACCAGTGAGCCCGCAGTAGCCAAGTAACCCGGGATTGGATTTTTCTTCGATCGCCAGGAGTGAGAGGCCAGAGCGTCGCTCCAACCAAAGCTTTCGCACCATTTCGCTGTCATCCTCGCGCAACTGGCGAAGCCGAAGACGTTCCGTCTCCAAATCGCAAGGCATCGGGACGAACTGTGACATGTACCCAACTATAAGGAAATTCGGTAGGCCAGCACGGTGAACAAAGGTGGGACGAAGCGGAAGATGTCAAGGCTGGTGAGACAGGTTAGTTCAGGCTGTCTGTATGAGGGCTTCCTGTGAGGGCTGGTTGATCCACGCGGCGGTAGG
>NZ_JADOUU010000071.1:0-3161 GCF_015751955.1 Arthrobacter sp. CAN_A214 | reverse complement strand
GGGCCCCTGGCTCGGTGGGGGGGGGGGGGTTGAATCTAAAACATTCCTTCCCTTGCGCGGGGTGTGTTCCCTTTTTTACCTTCAAATACAGGGGGGGGGGGGGGGGGGGGGGGGCCCCCCCCCCCCCCCCCCCCCCCCGCCTCCTGAGATCAGGCCGGGGGATCATCTCCGCCGTGGCCTGTCCGATCAACAGCATGTTCAGGCGAAGTGATTCCTTCATGGTCCGGGATATCGGGCAGACGCTTCAGCACTGAAAGGGCCCGCTCGCGCTGGGGTCCACCCTGCTTCTTAGGGTGGCATTCACTCATCAGCCCCAGCTAGCACTTATGGGTTGGGCCAAAGTTATGAAGGTGAGGGCGGTAGGCTCTGACCCTAGACGGACGTCACGGAGAATAATAGGGGTACCGCGCCTGTCTTCCGACACCTCGTGCCGGAGGACGCGCGGGCCACACCACCACTCATTCACCCTTTTTCATCTTGAACGGACGAACCTCCTCGGCGGAGGGTCAGCGAAGGATGTAGTGTACAACGCAAAGTACCATCCGTCACAGCATCCTCAAGTAGCACTTATAAAGGCCTCAACGCACGTGGGATAGTCGGCGTGATTCGATGGGGTTCATGACGCTGATCGTGACGACGCCGCCCACTGCGGTGATCGAAGATCTGCTCCGCCTGCGCACAGCACTGGATGACACTGTCCCGTCCAAGGATGATGTGAATCTTCTGGTGGCGACCTGGAATGTGCGGGCGTTCGGGGACCTCACCGAAAAATGGACAGCCGGACCACAGGATTCACCCAAACGGGATCTCCATGCCATGGCCTGCATCGCCGAAATCGTGTCCCGCTTCGATGTTCTCGCCCTGCAGGAAGTCCGCCGGAACACCATAGCATTGCAATACCTGCTGGGCCTGCTGGGCCCATCCTGGCGGTTCATCACCTCGGATGTCACCGAAGGCCCGACAGGTAACGGGGAACGCCTGACCTACCTCTACGACACCACGCGCGTCCAACCCTCAGGACTGGTCGGGGAAATCGTCCTCCCACCCGCAACGGGCACACCGGTCCCCCAGTTCGCCCGCACCCCCTACGCCGCCGGCTTCACCCGCGGCACAGCAGGTTTCGTGTTGACCACCGTGCACGTCCTATGGGGCACCAAGGCCGCTGACCGGCTGCCCGAAATCACCGCGTTCGCCGAGTGGATGCACAATTGGGCCAAACGCCCCGATGACTGGAACGAGAACCTCCTCGTCCTCGGGGACTTCAACCTCGACCGCATCGGCGACCCCCTCTACGAAGCATTCGTCTCCACCGGGCTCTGGCCACCGGTCGAACTCGAGGACGTGCCGCGCACGATCTTCGACAACGACAAAACCCGGCACTTCTACGACCAGATCGCCTGGTTCTCCGAACTCGACGGAACCACCATGCTCACAACCCTCACCTACACCGGACACGCCGGGCACGTCGATTTCCTCCCCCACATCCTCACCGACCTCACCAAACAAGAAATATCCTGGCGGATCTCGGATCACTACCCACTCTGGACCGAATTCACCACCCACACACCCTGAACCCACCCCTCCAACTGGGCTACGACGTGACGCAGCGTCCACCTCGAACCTCCTACTGCGGCTGGTTCAACAGATCCTGCTGCACTGTTAGTCCCAAAAATTGTGGAGCGGCGAAGGATCCCTCAACGCAGCGGCCTCGCTTCGCGTAGAGGCCGAATAACGGTGCGAAAACCGTGCCAAATAGCTCTGATTTGGCCACCGCCCCCGTCCATCGGTAGTAACCGCTTCAGGGGCCTCAGATAAATGATTGACCTGTAATCACAGCACGGTTATTGTATGAAATTAAGACCGATTTGACATCTCAGGGTAAATCGGTTTGCTGGGGATTTATCTACAATCCTGCGTCCTTGACCGTGACTCACGGATGAGGCAGACAAATTTGCTTGTAGCGCCGTTCGCCGGTTGCCTACATCAGCGGCACACGTTGGGGTGCGCCTGCAGCACAATCTCTGAACCACAATCCTGCCCGTTCATTAATCCTGCCGTGGCACCCAAATCCTCTATGGGTGTGCCAATTCCGGAAATTTACTCCGGTGTTTCCGCCAGCTCGGTCGCCGGTTGGGTGCACAAATTCGGGCAAACCCTTGGTCAAACCCTCTTATTCCTCGTTCGGCCGCATTCACCTGTGGCCGGGTACCGGGAATTGTGTGGGCGGCCCGGGGGCGGGATCATGTGTTCAGGTAAGCCGCCGGTGGTTCCCGATTCGCCTTGACCGATTAACCTCAAGTGAGGAACCACAGTATGACTTTACTCAGCCCCACTGCTGGGACCGGCTATCAACCTTCCCCCAGACGGAAATACCTCGCATTCCTATCCGCCCTGATATTGGCAATATCGGTGCTCCTAACAGGAGGCGCACTCGGCGGCGCCTCAGCAGCTTCCGCGGCCACAGCAATCAATCAATGCAACGGAATCGGCAACGTCGGCGGCCAGGGAGTCACCTGCACCGTCACTATTGTCAACAGCCTCAACCTGGATACTGGGACGCAGAGTTCGGTAGTTACCGTTGAGGCATGTACCGGGGCAGCCAACACCGCCCTAACATGCACGACGACGACGACCCCATCCAACGAACTGACAACCGTCGTGGATCAATGCAACGGCTCCGGCAACGGAGGCGGCGGCGCCGTGCAATGCAGCGTCACTGTCGAAAACATCATCACCGGGACTGCCGAAACAGCGGCCGGGTCAGTGAACCAATGCAACGCCTCCGGCCAGAACGGCGGTACCGAGCCCACAGTCGTCTGCACTCCGATCGGCTCAACGACAAACGCCACCGTCACCCAGTGCAACGACTCCGGTAACGGAGGCGGCGGCACGATGCGCGTCCAGTGCACCGTCGGGTCGAACACGATATCGGCCGCACTGCCCATCACCATCAACCAGTGCAACGGCTCAGGCAACGGAGGCGGAGCCACCGTCACCTGCACCAGCTCAATAAACACCACCATCATCGCTTCTACCCCACCAGTGATCGTGCCGCCGGTAGAACCTCCACCCGTGATCCTGCCGCCGGTCGACGCACCACCCGTGATCCTGCCGCCGGTCGACGCACCACCCGTGATCCTGCCGCCGGTCGACGCACCACC
>NZ_JADOUU010000070.1:0-3251 GCF_015751955.1 Arthrobacter sp. CAN_A214 | reverse complement strand
GAAGTGATCCTATTGCAGAATCTGCTGAATGGGACTCAGTGATACGACTCCCCCTCGGCCTAGTGCTTGAGCATTGAGTTCCGCGTCGTGGCGGGGATGTGAGCCTGTAGAAGGATCTGGCGGGCATCAGTGCGATGGATGGAAAGGTTCATGGGGTGGGATGCCGACGTGACTGATGATTCCGCGGATTCTCGGGGGTTCCTTGACATCGATTCGCGTTTTATGCAGTCTGAAAGCATTATCTGCAGACGCATCGGAGGCCGTGATGGACCCGTTGAAGGGTCGGCTGATCACGCTTCCGTTGCGGCAGGGAGCATTTTCCGCGGACGCATTGTTCGAGGCCATGCTCACCGGTTGGAATCAGCAGCAGTTGGCCCGGAACTTCACGGCCGGGACAATCCGGGGACGTGAGAGCCTGGTCCGACGGTTTGTGGATCATACGGGGCATTTCCCGTGGGACTGGACGGTGGGTGACGCTGATGAGTTCTTCGCTCATGAGCGGTCGATCCTGAATCTGGCGTTTGCGACCATCCGCGCGTACCAGACCCATCTGAAGGTGTTCTGCGACTTCCTGACCGACCCGGTCTATGAGTGGGACCGGGTTTGCGTCCAGGGGTTCGGCCGCTCCCCTGCCCAGATCATCACTGAATTCAACCGGGCCCGGCACGTACAGAACAATGAACAGGCACCGACCAAGCGGCCCTTCACCCGGGGCGAGCTGCAGGGATTCTTTGATCTGGCCGACCTTGAGGTCGAGCGGGTCCTGGCGTCAGGCCGTAAAGGCGCGGTGGTTGCCTACCGGGATGCGACCGTGTTCAAGACCGCCTACGCCTGGGGTTTGCGGGCCAATGAGGTCACGCACCTGCAGACCGTGGATTTTTCCCGGAACCGCAGGGCCCCGCAGTTCGGAGAGTTCGGTGTCCTGCAGGTCCGGTACGGCAAGGCGCAGCGGGGCTCACCGCCCAAGAGGCGCTCGGTGCTGACGGTCTTTGACTGGTCACCCGAGGTCCTGGACACCTGGATCCGCACCGGCCTGCCCTGGCTCGCCCCGGCGGTATCGGAGGTCTTCCCCACCGCCAACGGGTTGCCGGTTCCCAAGTCCAACTTGCACCGCCGTTTCCGGGACTACATCGATGAGCTCGGCTATCCACCGGGCCTGGACATCCATTCCCTGCGCCGGTCCTATGTGACCCACCTCTTTGAGCACTTCGGATTCGACCACACCTTCGTTCAGCGGCAGGTCGGCCACGCACACGCCTCAACGACCTCCCTTTACACGGCCGTTTCCAGCGACTATCAGACCAGTGAACTCAACCGCGTGCTCGAAGACATGATCGACAGGGCCGTCAGGCCGAAGGAGGAGAAACAATGAAACGGGATATCGAATATCGGTGGCGGGCCCGGGAACTTATGGCACGGCACGGCATGCGCAACACCCGCGAACTCGTCGAACCGCTCCGCGAACGCGGCATCACCCTCTCGGAGTCGCAGATCTACCGGATGGTCAGCCAGAACCCGGAACGGATCTCCTTCCAGCTCCTGGCGGCCCTTTGCGATATCTTCGGCGTCGAAGCCAACGAACTGTTCACCTTCACCGCCGTCGACGCCAGGTCCAAACGCCAGCAACAGGCCGCCGCGTCCGGGGAGAACGTGGTCCGCTTCGCTGATGCCTACAAACCCGTCAGGGCACGAATCCTTGACGACGACTAAGCCCGGCACCCGCGGGCGGCCCCGATCCGAAGGCGAACACCAGTGCACCCGATGCGGGCGCATGGCCTCGAAGATCAGAGTGAAATGGCCGGACGGAGCCATCTGCGGGATCTGCTTCACCACCGCCCTACGGACCCGAGGCCCCTGCCCGGGCTGCGGTGAAGTCCGGCTGCTCCCGGGCAGAACCACCGACGGTGCGGACAACTGCCGGGACTGCGCCGGCATCACCACCACCATGACCTGCGACAGTTGCGGCACCGAAACCGAGAGATTCCGCGCCGGCCACTGCATCCGCTGCGTCCTCAAGACCGACCTGGACCAGCTCCTGCACCCCCACAGTCCCCCGGATCTACGCCTCAAACGCCTCATCGGTGTCCTGACAGAGGCCGAGCGACCGGAAAGCATCTACACCTGGATGCGCGGCGCCAAGACCAAAGAACTCCTCGAAGGACTCGGCACCCGCACCATCGCACTCAACCACGCAGCCTTTGACACACTTCCCAGCTCCAGGTCAGTGGAATACCTGCGCGAACTCCTCATCCATCACGGCATGCTCGAGGACCGCGACCGCCAACTCGCCGCTTTCGAACGATGGCTGGTCACCCGAATCCTGGACCTCGAAGGGAACCCGCACATCCAGGCGCCCATCGAACGATTCGCCCGCTGGCACCACCTCAAACGCCTCCGCGCCACCGCCAGCCCAGAGAAAACCCTGAACACTGCCGTCCGCTCCGCCAAACAAGAAACCACCGAATCCGGAAAGTTCCTCGCCTGGCTCGACACGCACCACGAACTCACCATCGCCGGTATCAAGCAGGCCCACGTGAACGAATACCTCGCCGCGGGACCCTCGACCCGATATGCCATACGCACGTTCATCGTCTGGCTCATCAAGAACAAGGAAATTCCCAGACTCGAAATACCGCACCGCTACGCCGCCACGAAACCCCTGATCACCCAGCACCAACGCCTCGAACTCATCCGCCACTGCATCGAGCCCAACAAAACACCCCTGACGTTCCGGGTTGCAGCCCTGATCCTGCTGCTCTTCGGCCAACCCGTCGGCAAGATCGCCGCCCTGAAATGCTCGGACCTCCAACCACTGCCCGACGGGCTGCACCTGAACCTGGGCAACACCCCCGTCCTGATCCCCGCCCAAATAGCCCCCATGTTCTGGGAACACCTCCACCACCGACCCAACCAGCAAACCAGCAACCGCGGGAACCAATGGCTCTTCCCCAGCACCATCCCAGGACAACACATCCACGCCGACACGATGATGAGCCAACTCCGCACCCTGGGCATCAACCCCAGCGGAGCACGCAACACCGCCCTGCGCGGCCTCGTCCAGGAACTACCACCCACACTGATCGCAAACGCCCTCGGCTACAGCTACCAAGTCATCCACAAACACGCCACCGACGCCGGCACCACCATGGCCAGCTACGCAGGAAAGATCCCACTCCCCACCCGAACCCCGTCCAAACCCTCACCGCCGGCCCACGAATAGGACTCAGAACGATAAGTCTCGTTCCCGCTTG
>NZ_JADOUU010000069.1:0-3295 GCF_015751955.1 Arthrobacter sp. CAN_A214 | reverse complement strand
GATCGGTACTCACTGACCATCGCACGATGGCTCACTACGTCGCCTACGCAACGCTCAACAGCGGAGAACTACACCACTCCACGGGACGTAACCCGCGCGGCACCCGCCAGCACCACACCGCCAGCCAGCCACTGTCATCAACACCTCAGCCCGAAGACCGCGATCCTGCCGCGCGCGCACAACTGAGCGCTTTGTTCTAGGGATTCCACTAAAGATGCCTATCAGCAGCCGCCACATAGCGCTGAGAAAAATCGGCCATATAACTCTGCAACTTACCACCCAGGTTCTATATGGGATTTTTGATGGCGGTTCGTGCTGGAAAAGGTAGAGCGGTGGAGGATCCGCTTACGATACGTGATTTACCGGCGTCGGAGCGGGTTTGCGTAGTGGGTTCGTGGGGGGAAGTACGGTTCGTGCGGACGACTTTGGATCAATCAATGTCAATAGCCGTCTGCACAAACCCGCATCTTCCCATGGACGGAACGAATGACCGATGTCGAGGACATGGGGCTGTTTTCAATAGTCGTGGGCCCGGACTTTTCGGGAGACGTCAGCACGACCCGTGAGGCTCTGGACGGTTAATCCTTGATTCTCTGCGGGTACGGAGAGGATCGTGGGATGTAACCGGGGTAGGTGAAGTTTTCGTCGTACCCTGTTCTAAGTCCGCTGATCTTTCTTCTCGAAAAGGCCATCATGATTACGCTTGAACAGATGCAGGACTCCATGACCACTGGCGCCAACGTACTGACCGAGGACGGCGCAGTGCTTGGCCCCATGGGCCAGCTCTACGTCGACGACGCCACCGGTGATCCCAGCTGGATCACCGTTGCAACCCACACGGTCGGCAGTCCCGAATCCTTCGCCCCGCTTCAGGGAGCCACCCTGAATGGCAAGGATGTCCGCCTCCCTTACACGCATGCCAAGGTATACGACTCCCCGAAAATGTCCCAGGACGGCCACCTCAGCCCCGAGGAAGAGCAGCAGTTGCTGCGCTACTACGGCCTGATCGCCGCAAGGAATGACACCGACGCCGCCCAGCGCACAAGTGCGAACACCGCGCGCGGGAATCGCTCATCGCGACATGAAGGCGACGGTGCGATGACGCGCTCGGAGGAGCAGCTCCGGGTGAGTACCGAGATCCAGGAGACGGAGCGCGTGCGCCTGGTCAAACGCGTGGTCACCGAGGACGTGACGATGACAGTGCAAATCCGGCGCGAGGAACTCGTCATCGAGCGCGTGCCGGTCACAGACAGTACCGCCTATTACGACGACGGCAAGGGCTCCTTCACGGATGCCGAACGCGAGCGACTGTATGCCGCTGTGGAGACCGCCTTCAGCGGCGACGTCGTCGAGCTGGTTCTGTACGAGGAGAAGCCTCGCGTTGAAATGGACGTGGTCCCCATCGAACGCGTCCGGGCACGCCGTGATGTGCAGACACGGGACGAGGTCGTGAGCGGCCAGGTGCGCAAGGAAGTCATCGAAACGGAGCGCATCGAGCCGTAAGAGTCGCGGCGTCGTCGGCACCGGCACGGTCGAGACCAGCAGGCTCGTTGTCGAGCCACGCCCGATCGACTTTGGTGCTCCTTACCCGCTTGGGTTGTGGGACATTTTCTCGAAACAGGGTGAGAGGCTTTTCACGCAGCAGCGATGATGAGGGCCGTACTGTGGCCGCCGAATCCAAAGGCATTGGTGATGGCAGCGGTGGCCCCGGCGCATCCGGTCGTGGTCTTGAGAAGGTTGAGGCTGATCGCTGGGTCGGGATTCTCAAGATTGAGTGTGCCTGGGAGCATTCCTGTCCGGAGGGCTTGAATGGTCACGATGGCGCCGAGTGTCCCCGCTCCTCCCAGTAAGTGCCCTGTCATGGACTTGGTCGAGGTGACAGGCACCTGGTCTCCAATCACAGCAGTGATGGCATTCGCCTCAAGAAGGTCACCGATCGGGGTCGACGTAGCGTGCGCGTGGACGAAACCGATATCCGATGCTGATATCCCCGCTGCCGTAAGAGCTTTGCGCATGACGCGCTGCTGCATCTCCGGGTTAGCTGCCACAATGTCTCCGGCATCGGAGGTGACTGCGCCCCCGGCGATCCGACCAAGAATTTCCGCCCCGCGGGCGCGGGCGAACTCCTCCCGCTCCAGGACGACGATGCCGGCGCCTTCTGCCATCACGAAACCGTTCCGGTCCCGATCGAAAGGCCGGGAAGCCCCCGCCGGGTCACCCTCGCTCGTGGAGAGCGCCCGGAGCTGAGCGAAACCACTGATCGCCAGCTCGTTCACGCAAGCATCGACTCCCCCGGCAACAACGACGTCCACTGCACCCGACCTGATCATTTCAGCACCCTGGGCGATTGCCTCGGCACCTGAGGCACAGGCACTCACCGGAGTGCGGGCACCGCCCTGAGCTCCGACATCAATAGAAACCCACGCCGAAGGACCATTCGCCATGACCTGCGTCACCGTATGCGGAGAAACCCGACGCGGGCCGCCACTATCCAGAACCCGGGTCTGAGCCACAACCGTACCCAACCCTCCGTAACCGGACCCGATCACCACCGCGAGCCGGTCAGGATCAACCGCCGGCCGGCCAGCCTGTGACCAGGCCTCACGCGAGGCGACAAGCGCCAAATGCCCACAACGATCCATCCGCCGGTATTCCCTGGTCGACAGCACAGCAGCGGGATCCGCGGTAACGAGCCCGGCGACACGCACCGGCAGCTTCTGCGCCCACGGTTGATCCAAATACGCGATTCCCGACCCGCCCGCCAACAGCGCGTTCCATGTCTGGGAGACCGTACCCCCGACAGGAGTCATGGCACCCATGCCGGTCACCACCACCCCAGCCGCGTTCGCTATCACAGAAATCCGTCCTCCTACTGTCTACTAATCAAACAACAAAAGCGTGCACCCTGCAGCAACACAGTCAAACATGAAATGAACCCGCCTTCGCGCCCTATAAATTATTGACCTGCCGGCACACAGGGGGCCATGCGCTCGTGTCAAGCGCAGAGGGCGCCTTACCTCCCAGGAGTGACCACCATCTGGCCTTCTACACCGGGCTGACGTCCAGCCAAGTCGCCCACCACCTGGGCATTCCCGTTCCAACAGCGAAAACACGCATCCGGGACGGCATCAAACGACTCGACACCTGCCTCCAAACCAACTGATCCCAACCACGCCGGGCAACAATCCCAAACCGCAAGATGAAGTAACCGTCGTCCGGATCTCCGACGCCGACCCCGCAATGCTCAGATACTTCTCCGACATCGGTCTCACCCCCGATACGCAGCTCACCATCC
>NZ_JADOUU010000068.1:0-3334 GCF_015751955.1 Arthrobacter sp. CAN_A214 | reverse complement strand
AGTAGTTTTGAGGGGGTGGGCCCCCGCCCCATCGACGGTGCCCTGCACTCATGCAACGACTCGCGGGTACACCAATATTCCTGCCCTGAGTACCGGCGATTCTCCAACGATGCTGAGGTGCGCCACGGATTCTCGAGAGACCCAAATGTGCAGTGGAAGCCGAAAGGGTCGGATGATGGACCACCCGACGTTCCACCGCGGCGAGGACAACACCCGTACCCGGTTGGGCTCGCATCGGGTAGTACCCGCACGGTGCACGGCCGGTCAAGTCCATGCGCGTGGTGTAACACAGGGCTGCATGATTCTAGGTGCGATCACGCGCTCAGAGCACCGGATTCGCAGATGGCTTCGCCATAAGGGCGATCCCTCGAGGAGGACAAAGTCCTGACAGGCTAAATGGAAACCGAACCTTCAGCAGCCCCAACGGAGCATCCCCGACGATCGGGGTGCTCAAGCGTTGCGATGCCTGCCAAAACGTCTTCTCAGAAAAACTGCTGCATCCAGATGGCGGTTAATCACAACTTGCATTGGCGGTTCTGTCGTCCCGTTAGCCGATCCTCCACCGCTCCACATTTTTCGGGGCTGACTGCCGGCGAACGTGTCAGTTTTAGAAGTCGTCTGTACGGGGTTGGAGCGCGGGTTCCCGATCACCTTCAAACATGCCCGTGAGGATTTACTGTGTTTGTTGTGCCCGGCTATTGGAACCCAATGTGCGGAAGGGGTATGTCCCTTACTACTCGAACAGAGGGGTCAAGAAGCGTCGCTCGTAGCGGCGTATGCACCCAGTGTCTTGGGCATGGTGGTAGGCCTCCAAGCAATCGGGGTCCATGGCTGATTCGGTCCGATACCGTTCATATTCGGCAAGCGATGGGAAAGTGAAGAGTGCATAGGCTATATCGCTGTCTCCCTCACTTGGTAGGAAGTAGCCGTGGTGGGTTCCACCAAATTTATTGACGAGGCGGATCCAGCGTCGACCGTACTCTTCAAAGTCGGAGAGCTTATCCGGGTCGATTTCGTAACGAAGGTGAACAGTGATCAAGGTGGGTCTTCTTTCAGCCGGGTGTCTGAGTAGCGTAGCTGCACCCCTGGTCTGACTTGGGTGGCTCCCGAGCGCTATTAGCCAGTGCAGTAGGGCCTAGTCTTCCCGATCCATCCTCACGGCACTGGGACGGCTAAGTCTTGGACAGCAGCTTGATCCCGTCGGGCCGTAGTTCACCGGTGGGGGACACGTGTCGATACAAGGTCTGTCGGGTGATGCCGAGTTCCTTGCAGAGGTCGCCGACTTTGGTGTCGGGCTGCCCCATGGAGGCTCTGGCGAGACGGACTTTGGCGGGGGTCATTTTGTAGGGTCGCCCACCTTTGCGGCCGCGGGCGCGGGCGGAGGCGAGGCCGGCGATGGTGCGTTCGGAGATCAGTTCGCGTTCGAATTCGGCCAGGGCGGCGAAGATCCCGAAGACGAGTTTCCCGGAGGCGGTGGTGGTGTCGATGGCGGCACCCTGCCCGGTGAGGACCTTGAGCCCGATCCCGCGTTCGGTGAGGTCGTGGACGATGTTGACTAGGTGCCGTAGGTCCCGGCCGAGCCGGTCCAGCTTCCACACCATCAAGATGTCACCGGCCCGCAGAGACTTCAGGCAGGAAACAAGTTCCGGGCGGTCCTCTTTCTTGCCGGAGGCTTTGTCCTCATACAGTTGCCCGCACTCAACGCCGGCGGCGAGGAGTGCATCGCGCTGCAGGTCCGTGGTCTGGGATCCGTCGGCCTTGGAGACGCGCATGTAACCGACGAGCATCCGGTTTTTCCTCCATCATTTATACGTTCGTTTACGTGACAGTCTGAGCCCGGATCGCAGTAGAACGGGAAACTGTCATCTAACCGGTTACTTATTCTAAGTCATGCAAAGGTCACAAGATTGTTGATAAGTGACAGAAGATCGAAGGGTGCTCGAAACTCGAAGAGAATCCCCATCGATCCCCTTACGACGCGAGTCGGCGGGTGGAGGATCAGCATTTCGTATTACACTAATGTGTATGGGTGAAGAAGCGATTGACGGACAACCCGTCACGGACGAGATGATTCAGGGATGGGCGAACGAAGCCGAGAGCGGCTATGAAGTCGAGACGCTGCGCAAGCGCGGTCGCCCTACTGTGGGAGACGGCCCGGGCGCAATCGTGCCTGTAAGGATGGACGCAGTGTTACTGGCGGCATTGAACGCCCGCGCTGAGCAGGAACATGTATCCCGCTCTGAGGCGATCCGCGAAGCTGTGCGTACCTGGGCGCATATCGCGTGAAGGTCCACAATTCTGCGCTCAAACATGGGATCAGTGCGGAGGCTGGCACACATGCGGCCGAATATCACGTGTATTCTGCACATCTGGATGACGAGAACCCGGCGCGAGAATTCCGCCTCGGATTCGATCCAACGGGCCGGCTCCTGGAACTCGTTGTTCTCCGCTTTGATAGCGGAAACGAACTACTGATCCATTCCATGAAGGCTCGACCGCAATATCTCGACCTCCTGCCTTGAACTCGAAAATGATAAGTTCGATCCCCTGAACCCGTCCAGTGCCGGATCCTCCACCGCTCCACTATTTCCGGCGCAAATCACCACCAGAAATCCCATATAGAACCTGGAGTCTCCGATTCGCGTATACCCCGCCCGGAAAACTGTCCCGCTTAGGTAGCACAACCGCTACAGTGAGTAGCATGACCGGACACACCATCGGGTACGCGCGCGTCTCGACCAACGAGCAGGACCTCACCGCTCAACGCGACGGCCTCGCCGCCCTCCACGTCCCTAAGGACCGGATCTATGTCGACCACGGTTTGACCGGCACCAACCGGGAACGACCAGGACTCCGCGAAGCACTGGCAGCATGCCGGGAAGGGGACACTCTCGTCGTCACCAAACTCGACCGGCTCGCCCGGTCCCTACCTGATGCTCGGGACATCATTGAGGACCTCACTAAGAAGAAGGTCAAGCTCAGCATCGGTGGGAACATTCACGACCCGACTGACCCTGTTGGCCGGCTCCTGTTCAACGTCCTGGCCATGGTCGCCGAATTCGAATCCGACCTCATCCGAGCCCGCACCCGCGAAGGCATGCAGGTCGCCAAAGCCAAAGGCAGGCTCCGCGGCAAACAACCCAAACTCAGCAAGAGCCAGGAAGCGCACCTTGTCTCCCTATATAAGGGAGGACAACACACAACCACCGAAATCGCCGAGCTCTTCAAAGTCGCCCGCACCCTGTGCGCCAGGCTGGAGTGAGACACCCTTACTAATTCCTTCCCTTGCACGGGGTGAGAAGCGAGACAAATAGCGATGACGATGACGACGGCT
>NZ_JADOUU010000067.1:0-3685 GCF_015751955.1 Arthrobacter sp. CAN_A214 | reverse complement strand
TAGGCCTCTTCGAGGTTCAGCCGGGACAGGTCCGGGATCCGTCCGGCGCCGTGAACGACGAGGTCCGCATCAATTGTCGCCGGGCTGCCGGCCTGATCGACGTGTACCTGGTAACCGGATTCGGTTTTCACGACGCTGGTGATGCTCGTACCGCGCTGGACCTCGATTCCGGCGTCGGAACCGCGGCTGATCAGCAGTTCGACAAGATCCGCGTCGAATGCCTTCAGCGGCCGGACACCACGATCCACGATGACCGGGGAGCTTCCCGCACGGGCGGCGATGTGGGCGAACTCGAAGGAGACGAAACCGCCACCAACAAACACGATCCGGGAAGGAAGGCTCTCAAGGTTCAGGAAGTCGGTGCTATCGATCAGGTGTTCCTCGCCCGGGAAGTCGAGAGGCTGGGGGGTGGCCCCGGTCGCGATCAGGATTCTCGACGCTTCGTAAGTTGCCCCATCGATCTTGACTTGTCTCGGACCGGTGAAAGCAGCCGTACCGTGGAGAGTGTCCACGCCGTGTGCGCGTAGGTCATCTTCCATACTTTGCGGCACGGGATTAGTGAAGCCGTGTTTATGCTTCATCAGATCGCCCCAATTGATCGACAGACCGCCCTCGTTGAGGCCCTTGCCGCGCATCAGCCGGGCGTCTTCCACCACCTCTGCGGCGCGCCGCAGAATTTTTTTCGGGTCGCAGCCGCGCAGAGCACAGGTGCCACCGTAGGGAAGTGCATCAACGATTCCCACGCGCCACCCTGCCGAGGAGCATTTCGTCGCCGCAGCGATCCCGGCCATTCCGGCACCGATGACCAGCAGGTCATAGTTGTCAGTCATCTCAAGCTCTCCTTTTTGTCAGGTATCTTTCCGTGGCCGCATCTGCGGCGCCTACCGAGAGGAGCCACGGTGACGCGGAGCAGTGGACGTCCTCGCCGACCATCCGCGGTTCGCCATCGTTAGTCCTCGGGCACTCAACCGATGGGCAGGGCTGCCCGCATCTGCTCGATGGTGGGCGCGCCCGCTGGCCCCTCGGGAGTCAGGTACCTGCGGCATGCCAGCCCCACCTGCGTAGACGCATCAGCGAACACATCGGTCCCGTTGATCAGGATGGTGGGGGAACCGTGGAAGCCCACCCGCTCGGCCTCGTCCGCGGTGTCGATCCTCTGACGTGTTACAACGATGTCGGGGCGTTCCGCGGTGAGGACCATGAGCCGCTCGAGGGTGATTTCCCAGTTGGGGCAGCCGTCGAAGTACTGCAACGTGATATTCATACTTCCGACACTAGACCTTGCAGTTCGCTACAAGGTCAAGGGGTAGGGTGGAACGGTGCTCATCGGGAAAGTCGCTGCGATCACCGGCGTCGACGGTCAAACCATCCGCTTCTATGAACGACAGGGGCTGCTGCCGGCGCCTCGTCGTGAGCCCAATGGGTACCGAAGCTACGATGACGCCGCCATCATCGGCCGATTGCAGTTCATCCGGGCCGCCCAAACCTCCGGCCTTACCTTGGCCGAGATTGGGAGCGTCCTCGGGCTTCGCGATGCCGGTGAGGCCCCATGCGCCCACGTATCACTCCTACTGGAGCAAAAGCTTGTCGACGTCAGTGCCCGTCAACGCGAACTCGCTGCCCTGGCAACCGAACTTGAGCAACTCATCGAAACCGGTCATGACCTCGACCCAGCCGACTGCGCCGACGCAGACATCTGCCGCATCATCGCGACTCCAAAAACGGCCGGACACGACAAGTAACACGTTTAGTCCTCGCCATGAGGCCCCCGGAGAAACCCGCCACGTGAAGATGCAGGTCACCGGGGACCTGTTCTGTAGCTAAGTCTGCAGCTATCTTCAGCGACATCCGGGCGATGGATCGTATGGCTGGTGGGGTGGTGATCCGGCACCAATTCCTCCAGGGGGGGAACCCGGCCCCGGTGGACGTCGCTTGTGACGCAGGCAGGGGCCTGCCTGGACGGGCAGGGGCCTGCCTACGTGGTGTGAGTGGTTAGAGTCCTGGTGCTGCCGGGATGTCCAGGTCGGTTTCCACGAGGTGGTTGAAGTAGTTGGTGAACAGGTTCAGGGCTATGTGGGTGGAAAGTTCGGTGAGTTCAGTGTCGGTCCATCCTGCATCGAGACCGGCCTGCCAGTCACTGTCCTTTACTGCTCCCTTGTTCGCGGTTGATTGCCGTGCCAGTTCCAGCAGGGCCGCGAGCTTGTCGTCGAAGTCAACGTCACCTTTCCGGATCGAAATCGTCTGGTCTTCGGTGAGGCCAGTGGCTTTGGCTCCCATGGTGTGGGCGGACTGGCAGTAGGTGCACTCGTCGACGTTACCCACGACCAGGGCGATGGCCTCCCTGGTACGGGCATCGAAGGTTCCGTAGTCGCCGATGACCTGCTGGAGTGCCACATAGGACTGCAGGACAACTGGGGAGTGGGCCATGGCGCCGTGGATGTTGAGGACTTTTCCGAACTTCTGGCCTAGGGCGCCGAGCTCGTTGCGGCTTTCTTCAGGGGCGGTCTCAGGAGTGTGGACGGTGATGCGTGACATGCGTGTTCCTTCTTTCATCGGGGTTTCTCGGATGGAGGTTTATAGGAGAATCTGACAGCGGTTCTGCATGACGCTCGGGCGTGGATGTGCCACGGGTCGAGCTGGGAGAAGGGTCAGAAGGTGGTGCGGGAGATCCGTCGGAGCCCTGGGAGGTCTTCGATGACAATGCGTCCCCTGCCCTGCCGGATCAGGTTGCGGGTTGCGAAGTCCGACATCGTCTTGCTGGTCGCCTCGCGTGTTGCCCCCAGCAGTCCTGCGAGTTGCTCATGAGTAAGTTTCACTGCCTGGGATTGTGTGAACCTGCTGCGGGGCGCTGATTCGGCGAGTTTCAGCAGGGTCGCGGCTGTGCGTGCGGAGAGGGGACGTAGCGCCATGTCCGTCAGGCGTTCCTCGAGCCTGGCGACTTGCTCGCCGAGAAGACGCGAGATTTTTACCGCCATTTTGGGGTTGGAGAGGAAGTGTTCCTCGACGTCCCCGGCGCTGAGCTGGCACACTGTCGAGTCCTCGATCGCTTCGGCGTAGTTGTCATACATCTGCTGGCCCACCAGGAGCATTTCGCCGAACACGGCGCCTGGTTCCAGGATGGCGATGGTGAGGGTTTTTCCGTCCTCGGCTACCCGGAAGATGCGGATCCTGCCTGCCTTGAGGATGAACAGGGCGCTGACGGGCTGGGCCTGGCTGAAGACGAGTTCCCCGCTGTGGAAAAGCCGCGGGGGCGATATCCGGTCTAGCGAGGCCATGTCCTGGGTAGTGAGATCAGCGAAGAGCTCCACCGCGTTCAGGCAGCTGAAGGGCTCCCCTGTTTCAGCCAATATCTCGACCTCCTGTTCGTGCGGTGCCCATACCTTCGAAGGACTCGTAGCGGCGGACAGGATCGTGGTGGAGCATGCGGCGTTCAACTTGGGAGCTGTCATCGGCGGCGTCGGAGGATCATCGCTGCGACCAGTCCCAGAATAACCCCGTAGATCACATGGCCCATCAACGATGTTAAGGAGGCCCCATCAAGGGTGAACAGCGGCATCCCCATCATCGCCGGCATGATCAGCAGCGGCCCCAGCACCCACCACAACGCTCCATAGAGCGCGCCGACGAGGGCACTTTTCATCAGGCTTCCCGACAGCAAGCCGGCCGCAGGTATCGTCAGGGCTAG
>NZ_JADOUU010000066.1:0-3998 GCF_015751955.1 Arthrobacter sp. CAN_A214 | reverse complement strand
CCTGTGAGGATGAGGGCGGCAACTGCTGCTGAGGCAAAGTACCCTCCGCGACGTCCGCTGGATGATCTAAGCATGGTGGGCTTGTCCAATCAGTTCGTGGGGCCTGAAGGATTGTTCCTTGGCGTTGCTGCTGCTGACCCCGACTGGCGTACTTGAGTATTCTTCGAAACAACCGTCCTTCCGGATGGGTTCCTCGGAAACCGACTGGCCAGCAAGCCTGCTGGATGGCATCACCGCCGCGAAGCTGCATTCCGAACCGATCAGTGATGTTCGCACGCACCGAGGTTGATGACTTAAGCGATCCCTGAACCCTTCGACTAGAACAAGATGCCGGAGCCTGATAGGCGGCAGTGAGGCCTGTAGCGTTAATTCCGGAGAGGCGGAAACCCTATCTCGTCGTTGTGCAGACCAGGCACCTTCAGAGCATGAATGGTCATGGATCAACCCTCACCCTGGCGCGGTGATTTCTGCTGCACGACGCTACCTGGACGCTGCCGAGAACTGGGCCGATTCCCGTCGTGAGGGCGCCTGAAAAAAGGTGGAGTACTCGTGGCGGCCGTTAAGTGGGCGACCGAAGACGGTGGGCGTTAAAAGAGCGACCGCCGCAGGGGTTAGGGCTTCTGCGGCGGTCGCTGGGTTGGACTGATCGTTGGAGGAATATGGTTCGATCAGTCCGTCAATCTGTGGTGCTGTGGTGCTGTTTTGGTGGTGCGGTTATGCGTTGGTGTTGCTGCGGCGGACCATGAAAGTTCCGCCGGCTGCTGCTGCCAGGACCAGGCCGCCACCGAGGGCGAGGATGGCGGTGTTGGAACCGGTTTCCTGGGCGACACCGGTGTCGGCGCCGCCTGCTGGCATGTCGCCCATCTGTGAGGCTACGAGGGTTCCACACAGTGCCGGTGAGGTGGCACCGAGGGGAAGTGAGGGCTCCAGGTCGCTAGGGGAGTTGAAGGCCTCTTCGGTGCCGGTGGCCGTTGCGGGGTCCAGGCCGTGGACGACGACGACGGCGGTACCGGCTTCGAGGGAAGCCTTGGTCTCGGCGTTGAGGTCGATTTCACGGTCGATGGTGTAGCTGCCGCCCTGTCCGCCGAGGGCGAGGTTCAGGCCCTCGGCCGGGGTCGTTGCACCGGAGGTGGTCAGTGTGGTCTGGATTCCACCGTAGGAGGGCGCACCGTCGGTGGTGTTGAGGATTCCGTCGCCGTTTTCGTCATCGGCTGGGGTGGGGCATTCGCCGAGCGCTCCGCCGTGGATGTGCTGGACGTGGGGGTATGGTGCGTCCATGAAGGTCTCGGCGAGACCGGAGACCTGCAGGTTGACATGGGCCTTGTCGCCGGTGACGTCGACGGTGATCGTGCCGGTGCCGGTGGTGCCGTTGAGCTGGCCCAGGGTCGAGGAGTAGGACTCATCTGCTGCCATGGCCGGCGACGATGCCATGGCCAGGGCGCCGAGGGCGAGGGTGGGAACTGCAAGGAAGCGCATTGCCTTGTTCATGAGAATAATTCCTTCACTGTGCGGTAAGCGCGCGTCCCAATGGATGCGCTCGAATAGTGATTCGGAGCACTCCGGCGGGTGGATTGGTTTCCCCCACCATCACCCCGGAACTCCAGCACCCTTGATGTCACGGTGCCTGTCCTCACTGTAGGCAGACAATAGCCCCGTTGGATAGCACTTCTGTGTAACAGGTGATACACGTGAAACTGGTGGGTAGGATGATACTGCTGCTTGTTTCGCTGCGGACTATCCAGTGATTGGGTGGGAATAAACGCTTCGCGAGTCGGGTGAGGCATGTTCGATGTTGTTGTCCACCGGTTAACCCCACCCAGGACGTTGGCCCGGCAGATCAGATAGCGAACGCCAAATTAGCCGAACGCCAAATTAGCCGAACTATCGGTGCAGGAGCGGCCGGCTAACATGCTGTCAAGGAGCTTCGGGTATGACAATTTCCGAAACCGGTCATGGTGTCGGTTTCCTGCTGACCGCTGCGAAGATGCATACAGTGAGTGACCTCGAAGCGCTCCGCGGTCGCTGTGTGCAGAAGCTCCTTGAGACCCGCCGAGCGTGTGAAGAGGTCAACGACCTGCATGCCGATGGGGAATCCGGGCCGGCCGGTCCCGTGCATGCCGATCAGGAACACGCCCAATGGTTGCTGTGCGCGGCGGTTCGGGACATCGAGGATGTCGATGCCCTCCTGCATCAGAAGCGGCAGGAAAAAGAAAGAGGTCTTGATCTCAGGTAAAGCTCAGATACTGAGCGTACTGTCTTAGCTATCCTCATGTGCGAGTGACTGATGACCGGAATTTTTTTACCGGTTGAAAGCGTCGGAGAACACAACTAGCGGCTCTTCACCGTGTGTTCCCCGGCGCTTTCGTCATGCCACCACCGGCAGCCGACGGCTGAGGAGTAGGTCACCGGAGTGGGTCACCGGCTGTGACTGCCACAACACAACGATCATTTTGTCGATTAGTCGATTACTGGTCTTCGGCGAGGGCAATCCAACACGCTGTACGTGACGAATGTCATGTGGCGGTGGTTTTCCGGCAACGGTGCGTCAAGTCGACTGACTACCAGAATGTTGTCTCCCTAGACGCCCCGCCGGAGGGCATCATCATGATCACTAGCAAAAAAGTTTTCAGCGTCGCTTTCACCGCAGCCCTGATCGGCGGAGCGGGAATCGGATCGGCAGGGGTAGCGGTGGCCTCCCCTGGCCCGGTCTCTCAGGCTGTACCGGCGATGACCACTGGGCAGATGTCCATCAGCATCGAGGACTTCGTGTTCTCGGGGCCAGGCACGGTGAATCCGGGCGGTGAGATCACCGTGACCAACAATGACACCGAAGTCCACACCGTCACCGCCGATGATGGCTCCTTCGATATCACCGTCCCCGGGGGGCAAAGCGCGACCTTCACCGCCCCGAGCAGTGCCGGGAGCTACGGGTTTTTCTGTAAATTCCACGGCAACATGCGGGGCACCCTGACCGTCGGGGCTGAAGCCATGGCCCCAGCCCCCACAACACCTGCCCCCACGACACCGGCAGTACCAGCGGCACCGGCACCGGAGGTCGCAGCTCCTGAGGTCGCTGAGTCCGGCAGTGCAGCAGGCAACAGCATGGATCAGATGGGTGCTGTGCCCAAGGGCGGCGCTGACACCGGAGCGATGAACGAAGCAAGTGACACCTCGACGATCATCGCTCTGGGTGGGGGGCTGGTGCTCCTGGCCGCAGCTGGCGGAACCTACGCCGTCCGCCGCCAAATCAGTAACAACTGATCGAGCCGCTTTTCCCCGTTCGGTCCGCAGGGCTGCAACCGCATCACCGCAGCCCTGCGGACCTCACGGTTCATTCCGGAACGGGGACCTCAGAACCGGCCTACCACCTGGTATAGGGAGACCTCGTCACCGGGCATGGCGTGCTCAACACCTACCCCTGAAAGAATCACGCCAGTTCACAGTTCCCCGACACTCCAGCGCATAGTTCTCTGGTTCATTATTTTTGGAGGTACGACCATGAAGGTACGTTATGGAATATCGGCTTTGATGCTCGCCGGGCTCCTTACCGGTACCACCGCGTGTGGGTCCGATGCTGAATCCAGCACGTCGGAGGCGACCAGCGCGGCAAGTGAAGCCGCGGCCCCGGAATCAGCGGCCGCGACCACCGGCGCTGGCACCTCCGCTACAGGGTCGGCCTCGGCGGAAGCAGCGCCTGCGGAGGAGGCTATAATCACCATCACGGACTTCGAATACGAGATGCCCGAAACCATCGCACCGGGTGCTGAAGTGACCGTCACCAACGAGGACGACGCCCCGCACACGGTCACCGCGGAAGACGACGGCGGGTTCGACGTGGATGTTCCCGCCGGTGAGACAGTGACCTTCACCGCCCCCGAGGAAGCCGGCGAGTATGCCGTGATTTGCACCTATCACCCTGAAATGTCCGCCACCCTGGTCATCTCATGAGCCGGGCAGGCAGCTCCGCCGGAAACCGGGAGGCAAACCCTGCCGGGGAA
>NZ_JADOUU010000065.1:0-4184 GCF_015751955.1 Arthrobacter sp. CAN_A214 | reverse complement strand
GATCGGTACTCACTGACCATCGCACGATGGCTCACTACGTCGCCTACGCAACGCTCAACAGCGGAGAACTACACCACTCCACGGGACGTAACCCACAATCAAAGGAAACTGATGAAAATCATCTCCGTATCTGCTCGGAATGTCGGCATCCCGCTGGCAGTTCCTACCCGCATTGCCACCCGGGAAATCCGCTCTCGTTACTACCTACTAATTTCGGTTCATACGGAGAGTGGTGTCGAGGGCGTGGGGTACACCTACTCGGGAACTACTGGCGGGGAAACCCTCGTGAAGGCCGTCGAAGACATCATCGCCCCGCTTCTTGTGGGTCAAAACGCACACGACACTTCGGGCCTGTGGGCGCGTGTCTACCAGGAGGCTCTGCTGGCCGGGCGTCGCGGCCTTTTGATCAGGGCCCTGTCTGCCGTGGACATCGCCCTGTGGGATGCAAAAGCCAAGGAAGCCAAGCTGCCCCTCGCAACGTACCTCGGCGGGGATTCGGCTCGTCATATCCCGGCCTATGCCTCCGGAGGCTATTACCTCGCGGGAGACCAGAACCCCGTGGCCTCGGTGACTCGCGAAATTGAGCTCAACATGAAGCACGCCTTCACGGACCACAAGATCAAGGTCGGCGGAATGTCGGTGCAACAGGATGCGGCTCGGATTGCAGCGGCGTTTGCCGTCATCGGGGATTCCGGCCGCCTCTCGATTGACGCGAACAATGCCTACCGAACCGTTCCTGAAGCCCTCGCTGCCATTCGCACGTTCGAACACGCAGCCGGAGACCACCAGATCTGGTGGTACGAAGAAGCACTGTCACCGGACGCCTTCGCCGGCCACGCTGACCTCGTCCGGCGCGTGGATACGCCGATTGCCACCGGCGAAATTCACCAGACCCGATGGGACTTCCGCCAGATCATCGAGCAGCGCGCCGCAGACATCCTGCAGGTAGATGTCGGCGTTGTGGGTGGCATCACCGAGTACTTGAAGGTTGCCCATGCGGCAGAGGCGTTCGACCTTCCCGTGGCTCCGCACTGGCACGCGAACGTCCATGCTCAGCTGGCGGCTGCGTCGACCAACACGATGGTTGTGGAGCACTTCCTGCTGGAGAAGGACATCTACAATTTCGAGAATCTGCTGACGGAGGAGACCCGGCTCCAGTACGCCGACGGTCACGTGATCTTGAACAGCCGACCGGGCATCGGCATCGAATTCGATGAAGATGCGATCGCGGCGTACAACAAGCAATTGGGATAACCGATAAGTGAGTACATTGCCGTACTGCAGAAAGGCATGATGTGGGGCTAATTGCCCTAATCATATTCATCGTCATTACAATCGTTATGAGCGTCGTTTTCAAGCGCAACATCGCAGAAGCGATACTCTTCGCCGTAGTGGGTGCATCACTGGTCGGTGGAGCAAACGCCCCCGAATTATTCATTGGGGGGATCGCCATTGCTGGACTCGGAGGTTCCTTTTTCTGGTACGGCCTTCGTGTTCATGAGCATGATCATCTACCGAAAAGGATTAGTTGATCGGCTGATCGGCATTCTTGAATCGATTTTCGGTCTGATGGCCGTGCGGATCGGAGCGGCCACCGGGAGCTTGTGGGCTCCGTCCCCCAGGGTCCTAAAGGCGCGGGTGAACGGGTAACCGTCGATTCAGAGACTTATTGCCGCTGGGTCCAGGTCTCTCCTTCGAAGCTGGCCAAGTGTCGCAAAAACACCCTGAGAAAGTAGCGCCTTTGTTTCTGCGCTTCGCGAGAGCCAGGCCAGGCTCCGTCGACCAACTCGATAATTGACTCAAGTGGTGTGCTATCGAGATCACCGTGACGACCTGGAGGAGAATCGGGCCTGGAAGCTGCTTCTGGAAGGATTTTGGGGTGTTCAACTGATTCAGCGAGGGCACGGGCGGCTGAAATTCTAAGCACCGAAGACCACCGACGCGTCATGCTCGTCGTAGCCCGGTGCATATGTTCTGGGACGCTGTGGCTGCTCGTAGTGGGCCTGCAGCCGATCGAAAAGGTCATCGACGCGAACCGCGGTGTAGAGAGTGGTGGTGCTGATGTCCGCGTGGCGCAGGATTGCCTGCACATCGGTAAGGGCAAAGGAAGGATCGTTGGCGAGCCGTGTCGCCGCAGTGTGGCGAAGATCGTGGAGCGTCCAGTTCGTGGCGATCTTCTCGTTTGCTCGCTGCAAAATCCGCCGGGCGGCTGAGTACGTTAGCGCCCGTGGTGCGCCCCGTCGAGTACTCCACAGCGGCTCGTTGGGTGCCGGAGTCCCATCCTCGGCAAGGTAAAGCGCCAGGTAGCGCAGCCCTTCCGGTGACACGGGGACTGACTGCTTCTCCCTACTGCCCTTGCCGGTGACGTGCAGAACCTGGCGGGATCAGCCGACGTCCGCCAGCCGGAGGGTCAGCAGCTCACTCGCCCGCGCTCCGCTGGAAACATAGAGGGACAAGAGGGCGCGATCGCGGGTGCAGTTCATGGACAGGAACAGCTCGTCCCAGAGGCTATCCGGGATGGCTCTGGGCAGGGTTCGGGGGACCTTCTGGCGTAATCGTCCGCGGCGGGGATATTGCTGCCAGGTGGAACGGAAAGATTCTGAACCGTTGCTGTCCCACCAGTTGGCGGTCGTTCCGGGGACCGGGTTCACGACCGGACCGTCACCAAAACTTGAATGGAACTCGTAGAACTGATGCACCACGCTGAGCGCGTGATTGATGGTCCGTGGGGCGAACCCGGAGGAAAGTGAAGGCTTCCCCGTCTTCGGGTTAACGCTCCCTGGTCCTCCCGATCCGGAGGAATCGTGACCACGTTGGTAGTTGGAGGTGTTACGCATCCAGCTCACGAGCACCTCGGCGTCCGCCGGTGTCGACGCATCCCACGGCGTTTCAAAACACCACATCAACCTGAACCAGCGACGCAAATCAAAAGCGTAGCTCCGGCACGTCAGCAGGCTCATGTCACAAGTAACCAAATGCCGCAGATACTGCTCAATCGGCACAATGGCATGACCATCCGCATCCAGGACTTTCACTCCTCCCGCAGTTGTTCCGGCTACTACGGCGCCGACGCGCGGTGGATCCGACTTGCCGTCCGCTACGCTGCGTCGATCGAAGATCACCGGCTCACTTTCCCACGTGACCCAAGGATTATGGCCACCTCTTTCGACGACTTTCACAAAAGGCATGCTCGTGAGTCTCCTGAGCAAATTACCGCAATCTCAGTAGCAGTCAACTACAGATTGACATACTAGCTTTGTCAAGAGATGGTTGACGTATGATGAAACGAAGCGCGCCACTAGCCTCACGACCTGCCCTCATGTCGATCTTCCTCGCGTTGGTTTCGATGGGCATCGCCCTCTCCACACTTTTCGTCGCGTCCGTGGCGATCAAAATCGTGATGCTCGTCGTCGCCGCGTTCGTTCTCGCCGCGACCGGAGCAGCACTGGCCGTCGTTCTCGCCCAGTCGCGACCACCAGCACCGCGATGAGCCACGAAGCACTGCAACCCGACGAACAACTGCGCGCAGCGCTCTCACAGGTAATAGCGGTTATCAACCCGACACTCGCCGATCGACTTGAGCACGACGTCGATTCCTACCTCGACCTCATCGACGCGACCCAGCAGGGTTCCCAAGAAATCGCTCAGCTATTACAAGCCGCAGTGACTTCAGCGCGGCTAGCCGGCGCCAGCTGGGACCGCATCGGCCAACGCATGGGCATCAGTCGACAAGCAGCACAGCAGCGATTCGGGCGGACACCCGCAGACAACGAAATCATCAACCTGGAAGCTACTCGCCGACTCACACCAGTGACAGCGTTTGACGAGATGGAAGCGTTGTCCGAGGCCGGACGCGAGGGGTGGCATTCAGTCGGATTCGGCATGTACTTCCACGACCTGGCTCGCTCGGACGAACAGTGGGAACACCTTCGTGTAGGAGCCTTCAGCGCCAAACACAAGGATCTGCTGCAAGCGGGATGGCAGAAGATTGGCTCGATGTGGTTCCCCTGGGCTTACTACAAACGCCCTACAGGGGCACCAGTCAGAACAACGTAATCGCAGCACCGCAGCACGCGGAGGAGTTCCCTTCGGGTTACGTCCCGTGGAGTGGTGTAGTTCTCCGCTGTTGAGCGTTGCGTAGGCGACGTAGTGAGCCATCGTGCGATGGTCAGTGAGTACCGATC
>NZ_JADOUU010000064.1:0-4757 GCF_015751955.1 Arthrobacter sp. CAN_A214 | reverse complement strand
GGAAACAGTTTTGCTCCCAGAACTCACTGCAGCATAATCAAAGAACTGACCCGCACGGTGTCGAGAAAACTCCACCACTCAGCGGGACGTAACCTCCCTTCGTGCGTCGGTGAGTTCAGTCGCTCATCCCAAGTACGCATCGGCGCTTCAATCGAAACTCACTCATGCTTGGAAGGTAGCAGTGTCACTAGTGCAGTTAACACGGATGATCAACGCCCGCAGCGAGACCGTCACCGAGAAACCCTCATTCCGCACCGCGGCCGCCAAACGCCGGGCACTGGTACCGGCGAACGGCTACTACGAGTGGCAGAAAAACCCCGACGGATCCAAGACCCCGCACTACCTCGACGGCCAGGATGAGGAGGAGCTGCTGGGCTTCGCCGGCCTGTATGAATATTGGCCGGATCCCACCAAAGCGGAGGACGCCGAGGATAAGTGGTTGGTGACCGCGACGATCCTCACTACCCAGGCGCACGATGCTTTGGGGGAGATCCATGAACGCACCCCGGTGATTATCCCGAAAGACCTGCAAGGCCAGTGGCTGGATCCGACAATGACGGACAAGGACCAGATCCAGCACTTCCTCACCGCCGTCCCGGAACCGGTCCTGATTCCGCGCGTGGTCGGTAAGGACGTCGGCTCGGTGCGCAACGACGGACCCCAGCTCATCCAGCCCGTGGGCTAGACGCCGTGTGCCAGGACTGCCTACGGACGGAGGATTCGAGGGGGCCATGCCGGTCGAAGCAGGAATGGTTACTTCTGTACTCCCGCGGTATCCCGGTCGAACGGATCGCCGCGACCTGCCGGGCGGATCTGCGGCGTGTCCGCTACACCATTCGGGCGGCCGAGAAGCGGGACCCAACCCTGTTCGGCCGGCGCCTGACCCTGCACGACCAACCCGCGAACCAGCCCACAACCGAGTTACCGAACAAGCCCGTGATCACGCTGGGGGAGCTGTGGCAGCAGCACTCCGCTCGTCTGCTCGGCTTTTATCGGGAGCGGGGCCGGCTACCAGTACAAAACCCGCACGATGCCGACGAGCACCGGCTGTATGAATGGCTGTACCGGCAACGGAAAGCGCACCGTGTAGGCCGGCTCACTGCAGACCAGCTCGCTGTACTGAGTGAAGTGGGGGAGTGGCAGGGACAGGCTCGCGGTACCCGACCCGAACACTGGAACAGGCGGTTCGCTGCATTGATGGTGTTCGTCGCCGAGCACGGCACCATGCCCCGGTACCGGCCGGATAAACCAGCCGAGGAAAGGGATCTGGCGGTAGGGGTATCCAAGCAACGACGGTTGCTAAGGACCGGGAAATTGGATGACAGCCGCCGATCAAGAATGAATGAGTTCCTTCCCCTCGGTGCACCAACCAGGGCTTCAGTAGGCAGATCGGTGTCAGCCCCGGCGCATCAGGCCACCGTGGCGGTCCCCCTCGATGATGAACGTTGAGCAGGCCCGTCGGCATGTCACGCTGGTCAGCTTTTCCTAATTGCGTCTGTGAGCCTTTTGCCGGTTCGTTTCAGGTCACCTATGGCTGCATCCAGCGAAGATCATGTGTACGTTCGAGCAAGTCAGCGGTGGGCCGGTTGGGTTGGTCTGTCAGCGGCGATAACTAGGACGCCCCACAAAGCGATATCTTAACGTTTTGTCGAAGGAACGATAACGCCCGATACCATTGGGGCCAGTCAAGGCTTCGCCCCACCAGCATGCCGAAACCGCCGATGAGCCACCAGCGCACAGACACCGTCTATTCCGGCGTCCTTGGTCTTCGCTGCCGGAGCTACTGCTGCCCAGAAACGCACCCGATTCTCCCTCCACGCAACCATAGGTCGAGTTGGAGCGACACCCTGACCTGTACGCCTGCACTACCTTCTGCCGCTCTCTGATGCCCATTGAACGCCCCTATCAGGTTGGTGTCCTGCATACCCCATGTTTGACGGAAGGTCGCCCCTGAAATCTTGGGGCTAGTCGTATTGGCACGGGGTGAGCGATCCATCTAGAAACATAGATTCCACTGAGGCTGGTGTACTCCTTCTGGCCTCAGAAACTCCTCCGTGGATTCCGCCGCTACCCGGAATTCAGGTATCCCAATGTGCCCACTGAGCGGTGAACCGCGTATCACGGTTGAAAAGTCAGGTGGGTACTACTCGTGCTGTCGTTACTAGTTCACCCATAGTCTCTGCTCAGAGCTCTAGACGGGACCAAGCCAAAACCGTTGGCCCGATTGGAATTCTGAATAGGTGGCACTATCGGTCAACGCAGACTGCGTGAACCGTTGTGGCTACCTCCTTTCGTTTACTGCGAAAGCTCATTGATCGGGGTCGGCGACGTACAGAAACCCTCTTGAGACCAGGGTTTCCCCCCAGCCGTCGTCGACCCCATTAATGAGCTCAGCAAGGAACGAAAAAAGCAGTCGACCAAGTGTGCTGGGTCGACGGGAGAGCTGCCCTGATGATGGTTCTCGCTTGCTGTACTTGCAGTAATTTTTCCAGTTCACCGGAGGTCTTGGGAAGTTCATTGAATGCTTTATCAATGGCTTTCCTGCGATCCACCCATGACGACATCGCTCGTCAGCACGATTCTTTTGCGTGAGTTGTAAACGCTTGTCCTGGTTCTGCTGGGAGCCGTAACCGCGGATCTGGTCTCTTTCATCCGCACCGCTCGTTGGGTGGTGCGTCACTTGACGGAGGTCTCCATGCTGGTGGTCCGCAAACTGTTTTCGATGACGCCGGTGATGTCATTTCTGCCGACAAAACACCTCACAACAGTCTCCCTATCTGTTTTGGGTTGTGAGGCGAAGTGAAACCGCTGATAGGTGCGGGGCCCTCCGCTTTTGCAGCCCTCATCTGCGCCCTTGTTGCCAGTTTCTTCGTGGTCGTCCCCGCGGCGGACTCACCGGCGCAGGCAGCGCCGGGAGATAACCTCATCATCAATCCTTCTCTCGAGCAGGGCACCGATAATCCCTCGTGCTTTTCGCGGTCGGGTTGGGGAACGGAAGCGGCCTGGACCTTCCAGCCGGGGCGTGTTGGTGGTCGCTCCGTGTCGCTGACTATTCAGGGGTACCAGTCGGGGGACCGGAAACTCCTGCAGAGCGAGAACGCCCAGTGTGCGCCGAAGGTTACGGCTGGCTCTACCTATGACATGCAGGTTTGGTACAAGTCGTCCGCGCCGGTGTCACTGACAATGTTCCGGCATACTGCGCAGGGTTGGAGCTACTGGGGCAACGTCAAGCAATTCCCGGCCGCAAACGGCTGGACCTTGGCCCAGGCACCGACTCCGGTCATACCGGAGGGGACGGATCAGGTGATCTTCGGGCTCTCACTGAATGCCAATGGGTCGCTGACCACGGACGATTATTCGCTGCGGCAGGTGGCCGCCCCGCAACCGGTGAGCGATCAGCTCATAGTGAATGGGAATCTGGCGCAGGGCGCCACCATTCCTGCCTGTTATCAGGTAGCAGGCTGGGGGCAGCGGCAGGCAACGACCCTGATGTCCGCTGATGTGCCGGCGAACTCTCCGGCGGGTACGAGGTCCTTCCAGTTTACCGTCAGTGGGCACGTTTCAGGGGATGCGAAACTGCTGCAGTCCGAGGCCGCGGGTTGTGCCCCGGCCGTAACAGCGGGCCAACAGTATGACCTCTCGGCGGATTACAAAACCACCGCAACCGGCCTGACGGGTTTCAGCGTTTTTACCCACACCGCCGCCGGGTGGCAGTACTGGACTGATTTGAAGGCATTGCCCGCTGTCGCTAACTGGACCACGGCTACTGCCCGTACGCCCCCGATCCCTGCGGGTGTGGATCGGATTTCCTTTGGCTTGTCCATTGGCGGCAACGGAACGCTGAACACGACGAATTACTCCATGAAGAAACTCCAGGCCGAGGTTATCCCGCCTGCCGGGGGACCGGAGTTGGAGGGCTCCTGGGATGTCCTGACCACCCAGCTGCCGATCCGTGCGATCCACTCGACACTGCTCACCGATGGGCGGCTTCTGCTCATCGCGGGTTCGGGTAATGACGGGGCTAAGTTCGCCGCCGGGCAGTTCCGGGCGGTCGTATGGACACCGGACACGAATGTGTTCAAGGAAATCCCTGTCCCCTACGACATGTTCTGCGCCGGACACGCCACCCTGCCGGACGGTAAGGTCCTGCTCGCCGGTGGTACCGAAGCCTTCCCCACCGACAATCAGGGTCCGAACACTTTCAAGGGTTCGGACAGAAGCTACTACTTCGACCCAGCAGATGACACCTTCCATCAGCTGGCAGACATGGCCGGGGCCCACTGGTACCCCTCACTGACCAAGATCGGAAACGGGGACATCTGGTCAGCTGGCGGAATCAACGAGAAAGCCGAGGGAACAGTTCTCACCGAAATGTTCTCCAGCAGAACCATGAGTTGGTTGCCGCAAAACCAGGTGCCGCAAACCTGGAGCTTTTGGGGAACCTACCCCCACATGTTCCTCCTGGATGACGGGAAGATGTTCTACACCGGTGGGCACACCTTCGGCAACGGCCTACCCGGAACCGGGGCGAGCCTCTACGACTGGGCGACAGCAAAAATTTGGGACGTACCGGGTTTGCGTCAAAAGGATATGCGCGACCAGGCCAGCTCGGTCTTTGTCGGTCCCGCCCAGGACCAGAAACTGATGATCGTCGGTGGTGGCAGTGGCGTCCCGCATAGTGGTGTAGCGCGGCTGCCGGGTTCGTCGTACTGATGGACATGAAGGCGGCCACCGCGTGATCCTTCGAGGAAACTCTC
>NZ_JADOUU010000063.1:0-4868 GCF_015751955.1 Arthrobacter sp. CAN_A214 | reverse complement strand
CTAGTCCGATCAGGACCGAGATCACCAGATGAACTGCGAATCCGACACCGACGGAAGTGGAACCGACCAGCGAAGCAATCATCGGGAGCATGCCCATCATCGCCATCAGGATTCCAAAGACGACACCGCCAGCGAGGCCACCCACCACTCCGGCCACGACCCGAATGGACATGGGGATGGACGTAGTGTGTCCGGTAGCTGAAGCCTCGGGCGTCGTCGCCCTATGTTCTGCAGTCATTGGATTGCCTTCCTCGTCGGGTGTACCTCGCCACTGATATCAACGACGCTAGGCCGTGCTCGGATGAGAGTTCTGCAATCCAGGACACACTTCGGCTGCCGGTGCACCCTGAGGGTGAACCCGTGACCGGTGCGGGGACTGATCCTGCTCGGTGCGTCCAGGGTCCGGCGCCAGCAACCCCTCGCTGCCGAGGAACCTCATTCGGGAACGGCCCACCCCTGCCCGTTGCCCAGCCGCAAGCCGACTTCGTCTCCGGGTACTACTCCCGGATCACCGGCGACCTCCACCGTGAACGTTTCGGACTTCCTACTTTTCGGACCGTCGAGGGCTACCTGGATGAGGGTGTGGGCGCCCAGCGATTTCAGTCCGGTCACGGATCCGACGGCCGTCCCCTCGCCTGCCGCCACGATCCGGATCGCTTCCTGCCGCATCACCAGGAAAGCAGGCCCGCTCGTCATGCCGGGTTGCACGCGGACCCGGCCGAGCACGGAGTGGTGGATGCCGCCGGTTACGTTCCCGGGAAGGGCGTTGAGTCCGCCCAGGATACGGTTGACCGCCAGCGTGGCTGGTTGGTAGTGCAGTTGGGCGACGGGACCGTGCTGGAGGATCGTGCCCTCGTCCAGGACAGCGATGGAGTCTGCGAGGGCTGAGGCTTCCCGGCGGTCGTGGGTCACCAGGACGATCGTGGGGGCGAGTTGGGCCCGGATGTCCTCCATCAGCGAGTACATGTCGTCCCGCAGGCGTGAGTCCAGCGAGCTGAAGGGCTCATCGAGTAGGAGGATGCGAGGATTTCGTGCCAGCGCCCGGGCCAGGGCCACGCGCTGTTCCTGGCCGCCGGAGAGGCGTCCTGCGGAGCGGTGTGCGAAGTCCGCCAGATGCACCAGTTCAAGGTAGGCCATGGCGTGGCGGCGAGCATCCTTGCGCGATTGTCCGGTCATCCTGGCGGCGAACGCCACGTTGTCCACCACATTCAAGTGCGGGAAGAGCAGCGGTTTCTGGAACACCAGGGCGATACCCCGGTTCTCCGCTGGAACGCCGTCAAGATTCCCGCCATCCACCACCACCCGCCCAGACGAGGGGTCGTCGAGTCCGGCAGCGATGCGCAGCAACGTGGATTTTCCGCTCCCTGACGCCCCGAGCAGGGCGACGCAGCGGGAAGGTTCGACGATCAGCGACACTTCGTGGAGCACCTTGGTTTCCCCGAAGGAACGCGAGATGTCCTTGAATTCCAAGCTGGAACTCACTGCTTCCTCCAGATGCCGGTGGGCACGGTGAGCGCTGCCAGCAGCAGTAGCGGCGGCACGATGATTGCCAGGGACAGTGCTGCGGTGAGCTGTTCATTACCGGTGGCCGAGGCAGCGGACCCCAGCAGCATGGGCAGCGTGAGGAGCTGGCCTCCGCCGATGAGCAGCGTGGTGATGTAGTCGCCCCAGCCCACCAGGAACGCGAGGAAGAACGCCCGGGCTGTGGCGCCGGCGAGTAAGGGCAACCGGACATGGCGGACTGTCTGGCTGGTGGTTGCGCCGAGGGAGCGTGCGACCTCTTCGAAGCGATGGTCGTAGGTTGCCAGGGCGCTGCGGAACATGAACGCCGTGTAGGGCAGGGCTGTGACCGCGAGCACCAGGACGACGCCGGCGAACGGCGGCGTTGCCAGGCGCAGGAGTGCGACGTTGACGCCCATGACCAGCGCGAACGGTGGAATGGCCAGTGGCGCCAGGAGCACCAACTCCACAGCTCGGCCGGGAAGAGCGGGTAATTCTCGAGCAGCGATTGCTCCGAGGTAGCCCAGCGGTGTTGCGGTCACGGCGACCCCAGCCCCCAGGTAGAGCGAGGACGCGGCGGCGCGGGCAGCATCCGCGGTGGCCAGCGCGGAGAAGCCCTGCAGTGAGTACGACGACGGGAGGACAGCCGGCGCAAACCATGAACCGGCGACGGACCACAGGAGCACCGGTACCAGTGGCAGCAGGATCCATCCGACGATCAGGAGCCCCAAGACCATCCGTAGCGGTGTGCCGCCGGGGAGGGTCCGGCGCATCGATGCCGATGCGGGCTGTAGCGCCGGAATCACCGCAGGCCCTTCAACCGGCGTAGCACCAGGATCCCGGTGAGGATGGCGGCCGCGCTGACGGTCACGGACACCAGGGCCGTGGCCATGGCCTGTGGTCGGGCGGCCAGGTCCACGGACCCGAAGAGCCGGACGGCCCGTACGGGTAACGGTTCCGGGGAGGTGGGACCCAGCAGCCAGACGGCTTCGTAGGAGCCGAGAGTGTAGACGAAGACGATCACTGCCGATACCGCCAGGGACGGCATGGCCAGTGGCAGCACCACCCGGAGGATGCGCTGCCCCGCGGTTGCGCCGAGGGTCGCGGCGGCATCACACAGCTCCCCGACTGAGCGTGCGATGCTGCCGAGCACCACCAGCGCCACGAACGCCGATTCCTTCCACGCGTATTCCGTGATCGCGGCTAGCCACCAGTCCCCGGCGACCAGCACGGGAAATGCGTCGGGCATGCCGAGCAGCCGTTCCAGAAATCCGCTGTCGGAGAGCAGCAGCCCGATGGCACCGGCACCGATCAGGTGGGGGATGGGAATGGTCGCGGCGCTCAAGCCTGCTACGATCCGCCCCATTCGCGGAGCCGCGAGGACGTACGCGGCGATCAGGAAGCCGATGCACACGGACAGCGCAGTGGCGACAGCCGCAATGTACAGAGAGATGCCGCTCGAGCGAACCAGTTCACCGGCGTCACCGGTCAACGCCTCGACACTGAGGTCCGGGGGTCCGATGAAGGGCATCAGTCCCAGGCTCTGCAGCACGGCCGCGGTCAATGAGACGCCGAGCACCACCAGAACCGGCAGCACCGCGGGCAAGGCGAAAAGTACCGCCCGCCCGGTGGTGGCGGGAGAACCTGGGCCTCTGCTCATCGGGTGGACGCGATGTCCTGACGCCATGCCTCATCCAGCGCCGGCACCCATTCCGCGGCAAGTTCACCGTGAGCGTTGCGGGAAAGTTCCTCATAGTCCGGCACGATCGGGGACTCGGGCAGCTGCTCGAATAGGTCCTGTTGCGCCGGGGGCAGGAGACCGGTCTCGAGCACCGTGAACTGCCCCCATGCCTCGGGGTCGGCCTTTGCTGCCTGCTGCTCCGGCGACAGCGCGATATTGGCCACAACCATCGCCCCTGCAGCGTCGGCGGCGTTCGCCGGGATGGCGAGGAAACTCGCGTTGCCTACCGTGCCCTCATCCAGTGTGAGGACCTTGGTGGATTCCGGTAGGGCACCGGAGGCTACGAGGTCGGTGAGCGTGGCCGGCCCGTAGGTCATGGCGATGTCCACCTCATCGTTGGCGAAGAGGGTGTTCAGGGCCTGCTCGTCACGCGGGTAGGTGCGGCCTTCGCGCCAGAGCGAGGGGGCCACCTCGTTCAGAGTTTCAAGCGCTGCGGGGGCGTGTTCGTTGAATGCCTCCTCGCTGTACTCGAGCGGCACCTTGTCGGCGCCGCCTGCGGTACTGAGGAGAACTTCGCGGAGGAAGACACTGCCGGTGAAGTCCGGGGGTGCCGGATACGTGAACCGGCCCGGGTTCGCTGTGGCCCAGTCCAGAATGCCCTGCAACGAGGTCGGCGGGTCGGTAATGGCTTCCGAATCGTAGAAGAAGGTGAATTGCGCTTTGTGCCAGGGCGCTTCACACCCCTCCACCGGGGTTCCGAAGTCGTTGAGGAGCAGCGGGTCCGCCTGGTCGGTATATTCCATGTTCGGTAGCAGGCCGGTCCACCCGCACCGCCATGCCTCGGCCTGGCGCCCGGTGCTGAAGTTGGCGCCATTGACCCAGACCAGGTCCACCGAGCCGTCGTCGCGCCCTGCCTGACGCTCACTGAGCACACGGTTCACCGCGTCCTGGGTATCCGTGATCGGCACGCGGCGAAGGGTGACTCCCTGCTCCATGGCCGCCGGGGCGAGAACCTCGTCCACGTAAGCGTTACCCTGTTCATCTCCCCCGTACATCCACAGATCAACGGTCTGGCCCTCCGCCTCCGCCTGAACCTCGTCGAAGGTCTCGAAGGTTTCTGCCGCTCCGGCGGTAGCTCCCGAGCATGAGGTGAGCAGCAGTGTCAGCGCTGCTGCGGCCGCGGGCAGGGCAGGACGGCGTCGTCGTGCCAGGGCGGAAGGCCGGGTCATGGGCGTCCTTAGACTGTTGGGGATGCTGTTTCCAGTATCCTCGAAGCGAGTCCGGCGACCGAACGGGCCAGGCCGGGCAGCCGATGGCGGGAGAGCATGGACGAAGACCACGTGCGCCGCCGCGCGCCGTTCCTCACCCCGCTCCGACGGGTCCTGCTGTTGGCGGCGATCATCGTGGCAGCGACTGTGGTGGTCCTCACCGTGCCCATCCCGGATGTGGAGGGGCTGCGCACGCTGGTGGGCCGGGCCGGCTGGTGGGGTCCGGTGGGCTTCGTTGCCGGGTACGCCGCCCTGACCCTCGCGCCTGTTCCCAAGAACGTGCTCTCCATCGCCGCCGGGGTGATGTTCGGTTTCGGCCCCGGGCTGGCGATCGTCTACTGCGCGGCGCTGCTGGGTGCGTCCGCGGCGTTCTGGCTGGGACGCGCCCTGGGCCGCGACGCTGTCGAGAAATTCACCGG
>NZ_JADOUU010000062.1:0-5000 GCF_015751955.1 Arthrobacter sp. CAN_A214 | reverse complement strand
ACCGGGACGGAGGCGACCACCGACACCACTCTCGAACTCAGCGCCTAACAACTAAAAGGATCACCGACCGCTACACCAACACCCGGGACTTGACCGCTGCGCTGCGGGCTTTCACGGCGGACACCCGTAAGGCCCGTAGGACGCGCAGGCACTCAACGGGTCCGTCCTTGGCTTTCGGAAGTGCCGTACTCCTGCCTGTGATGACGGACTGGGCCGCCCGATAGGCATCCAAGGGATCTGACTTACCCTTGAGTCGGCGCTGCTGCCGGTCAGGCCGGTTGACCTCGATAACGAGAATCCCTTCGCCCTGCAGAACCCTTGTTAGCGCGGCACCGTAGGTGCCGGTGCCTTCCATACCGATTTGCAGGACCACACCGAAGCCGGTGATGAAGCCAACGACTTCCCGGTAGCCCGCTGACGTCGTCGGAAACGCCCGATCACCTAACGGTTTCCCGTACTCGGTGACGACGGCGACGTGATGGGTATCAGCGTGCGTGTCGACACCGACAACAACACGCTGCGCCTGCGCTTCTGACTCTGACATGTCTGCCTTTCGATGGAGGTGAATCTCCACGCGCCAGAACGGGCAGGCAATACGGTAAGGGGATCTGGTCAGGCTCCTGACTTGTTTCATTGATGGTGGGATGCCGCAGGATCTGCAGTCTTGTAGCGTCCAGGGTGTCAGCCGGCACAGGTCCGCAAGCTCCTTGCCGCCCGTATTGTTCGGGTTGGCTCACTGATAGCGTGCCGCGCCGCTGACACCCGCCCGGGGCGTGGCTCGACAGAGGCATGCAAACACTTCAAGTCAGGGTGCCCGCTACGGGTGATCCATCACCGACCTCGGCGTAAGGACCCGGACATGATCATCATCGGCATCGACCCGCACAAATCCTCCATCACCGCAGCAGCCATCGATTCCTCGGGCTGCCAGCTCGGGGTACGGCGCTTCATCGTCAACGCAGGAACCGCTAAACAGTTGCTGGGCTGGGCTGCGCAGTGGCCCGAGCGTAGATTCGCTATCGAAGGTGCCAACGGTCTGGGCCGAGGAACCGCCCAGATCCTCGTGGCCCATGGCGAGGCCGCCGTGGATGTTCCCTCCACGCTGGCCATGAAAGTCAGGGTCCTCTCCACCGGTGGCGGGCGTAAAAGCGACCCTGCGGACGCGTTCGCGGTCGCCCTGACGGGGCTGCGGCAGGAGAATCTGCGCGTCGTCGTAGCAGAGGATCAGAGCACGATCCTGCGTCTGCTGGCCGAACGCCGCGAGGATCTGGGCCACGAACGTGCCCGGCTGCTCAATCGCCTGCACAGGCTCCTGCGTGAACTTCTACCCGGTGGTGTCGAACCCGGTCTGAGCGCTGATAAAGCCGCCGCGGCGCTGCGTACGATCAGGCCGGCAACAGCTACCGACGCGGTCCGGCGTGAGCTCACCAAAGAGCTGCTGGCTGATCTTCGACGCATCGATTCCGCTATCAAAAGCAATGAAGCGCAGACCCGTACTGCGTTGGATGCTTCCAACAGCACCTTGCAGGAAATCCCCGGTATCGGCGTCGTCCTGGCGGCAAAACTCCTGGGCCATGTCGGTGACATCACCCGATTCCCCAGCGCCTCACATTTCGCCAGCTACACAGGCACCGCGCCCCTGGAGGCCTCCAGCGGCAACCACCACCGGCACAGACTCAACACCGGCGGCAACCGGCAACTCAACTCCGTGCTGCACACCATGGCCGTGTGCCAAAGCCGCGACCCCGGACCAGGCCGGGACTACTACCTGAAGAAAATCGCTGAAGGAAAAACACCCCGCGAAGCCCGCAGAGCACTCAAACGACGCCTCTCCAACGTCCTCTACCGACAAATCCTCCACGACCACCACTACGCCGAAAAGACCGCCGCTTGACACACAGAGGCGCTATCAGGCCATACCCGCCGGCGCGTGAAGCGATCGCGGGGCCGGTGGACAGGTCAAATGACGGACAGTAGCCCAAGGGCCACGTCATGTGGGCGGAGAGCCACACCGGAACCGCGATCAGTTTCCACTATTACCGTGGGCGGGTGGAGCACTTTGGGTCAGCTCAAAGCCGTCCACCTGTGGGTGACCTGCGGCACCCGCCAGTCTCCCCTGGTTGGGGCCTTGATGACTGCTTCACTACTGACGAAACTCCTGGTAGGCATCCGTGCCTTCGGCACGATGACGAGCCGCGGATCAGTGTCCCGGATTGACGGATTCGAGGTATTGCTGCACGGCGGTTTCCGGTACCCGGTAGGAGCGGCCGAATCGGATACCCTCCAGCGCCCCGGATTGCACCAAACGGTACACCGTCATTCTTGAGACCCGCATCCTGGCGGCTATCTCCGCAACAGTCAGAAGGTTCGTCGTCATTGGTCGGTTCTGTGCCACTGATACACCTGCTCCTCGAAACTCATTCGTCACTTCTGCGACCTTATTAACAGTGGCCGCTCCTCTTTGCCACCGCACGAGTAGCCGCTACGTGTTTTCATGCCTCTCACCCTGAGTAGTCGAGGAAGGTTCGGGTCGTTCCTCCGGGAAGGGCTGTCCCGCGGCAAGGAAAAGGGCGTCATTGCTATCGCCGCTAGTGCACCGACCCGTCTGACCCACTACTGGCATGCTCGAATGCGCCGATGAGCTTCGAGGATTGGACGAAGGCTCGGAACTCCTCAGCCAAACTTAGGAACAGCGGATGTCGAACGTGTGGCCGCTGACGACAGTGCAGACATGTGTGATCCACCTGATCCGGAAAACGTTCAAGCTCAGTGCGGCGGGACAGGTCCCCGCGTTTCCCCGCCGGTGGGGGAACCTATCGGGTACATGATCATCCCCGAGCTTTTTGGCAGCCCCGTAGCTGGGATGCTGTGGCTACAGCCAGTCGGTAGGGTCTACTGTCTGGCCATTGACGACAACTTCGAAGTGGAGATGGCAGCCGGTGGAATTTCCGGTGGACCCGACCGCTCCAAGGGGAGTGTCACTTCCAACTGGCTGGTTCGGCTGAACACCGATGCTTTCGAGGTGGTTATAGGTGGTCTCAAGGCCGTTGCCGTGATTGATGACGATACGGTTTCCGCCGCCATAGGCACTGAATCCTGCTTCAACGACAGTACCGGCGGCGGAACTGAAGACCGCAGTGCCGCACCCTGCCGCGAAATCGAGGCCGGTATGCAGTTCCTCTGCCCCGGCCACCAGCGGATTGCTCCTGAACCCGAACGGAGAATTGACGACTAGGCTCATCAAAGGCAAGCCCAGCCGATCACCCGGTACTCGTTCTGCCGCGGGTCCGGGCACCGGCGAAATTACCCCTGAAGTCTCCATCACCGGTCCGGGTACCGCTGATGGCTCAATCACGGAAGCCGCTGCAGGCCCGCCCAGCCCCACTTCGTCAGTCAACAGAATGATGTCATCCGCGTAAATGATGGTGTCCAACCCCGTGCCGTTCAGGGCGAACACGGTCTCCAGCTCCACACCATACAACTGGGAGATCGAGCCCAGGGTATCCCCAGGAATCACTACGTGGCTACGGGGCCCGGAAGAGACAGCAGTTTCTTCAGCTACGACAATGGTGTCGGTGGGGTAAATGATGGTGTCCAACCCCATGCCGTTCAGGGCGAACACCGATCCCAACTCCACACCGTACGTCCGTGAGATCGCGCTCAGGGTATCCCCAGAAATCACCTCATGGGTTGAACGGGTTCTGGACGGCACAGTGACGGGCACCTTCAAGGCTGGCGCGGAGCCCGCTACGCCGAGCGTTTCGGGAACGCTGTTAGCGTTCGCTGGAAGTCCTCCACTTATCAGCAAACCCGATGCGGCCAGAGCCACGGCCGCGGATCGACCGACATTCCCTGCCTGCGAGGTCACCGCACGTGAGACGGTCTTCACCTGCTGCGATCGGCTCGGGGTTGCACGGTGACGTGCCGGACGGCGATTCTTGGACAAGATGAGCCTCTCAATGGCCTGCGAAACTATTCCTCAGACTCGGGTGGAATTACCTGGACGGAGAATTGAGCAACCCGTCCAGCGGATATGTGGTGGCGGTCCGGTTGCTGGCACCTTCGCTGTCCGTAGTGCGCTTGACTGCTTGGCTTCATAACTCCGCGCCGCCGGAATGACATCGGCTTCATCCTTGTGGAAGGCCGTCTGTCCCCCATCGTGCAGTTCGGGGTGCCGGGAATCAGCGGCTCATGAATCTATTCTTCAGTGGATATTTCAGTTTTTCCTGCGCTTATAACCCTTTTTGGCACAGGAATTCCACGGGATTGCCAAGGCCAGGGCGCAGGGAAAGCGGACCTGCCGAAAAACCAGGCAGATGTTTGCCGCATCCCACGATGCCCCTCACGCAACGAACCCGTTCCTACATGGTCATGACCCTCGCCTAGCGTTGCACCATCCGGACGCCGGTGGTGGGGGTCCAGGTGAGGGTTCCGGTTTGGAAGGTTTGGGTGCATTGGGTGGTGGTGGGGCAGGTTTGGGTGGTCACGGGGTATCCCAGGGCACCGTTTTCGGCTCCTTGTGTCCGGTAGGTGGTGCGGATAGGTCCGGTGACGGTCGAGTGGGCGTTGGTCGTGGCGGACCAGAGGATCTCGCCATTCTGGAAGGACTGATAGCAACCGTTATCGCGCAGCCCACAAATCTCGATGTTGACCGGGTAACCGAGAACACCGTTCTCAGCTCCCGCGGCCCGGTAGGCATTACGGATTCCGCCGCTGCGGCTGATCACCGCACCGGTAGTAGCGGACCAGAGAATCTCGCCGCGCTGGAAGGACTGGTAACAGCCGCCGTCGCGCAACCCGCAAATCTCAGGGCTTCTCGGGTAGCCGAGAATACCGTTCTCAGCACCCGCGGCCCGGTAGGCCTGACGAATCCCGCCCTGCCGGCTGACGTGCGCCCCGGTCGTAGCGGACCACAGGATCTCACCGCGCTGGAAAGACTGCGAACAACCGTTATCACGCAACCCACAGATCTCAGCACTGGTGGGGTAACCCAGGACACC
>NZ_JADOUU010000061.1:0-5099 GCF_015751955.1 Arthrobacter sp. CAN_A214 | reverse complement strand
CGCACCCGGGCTCGAAGATAAGGAGTGGGCCTTCCACCCAGGAAGCCTTTGATTGAGCATCGATCGCCTCGTTTCGTCCAGCTTCCCAGTCCTCAGCAACGGCTGTGGTGTGCAGCAAACGCGTGAGGTTCCTGGACTTCTCGGTGAGGACCCAGCGGATCGTCCTGCCGTGCGCATGCCGCAAGCCATGCCAAGGCATCTGTTTTCGAAGTGAAGAACCTTGTCGCGTGAACGGCGTTGGAAGCGCCGGCTGCCAAGACCCGGTCCATCGGACCGTTCCCGAATAAGGCAGCCCCTGAAATCCGTGAATTCGTGTTAAAAGCCGCCCGGGCGCCAATGCTGAGGCTGACAATCGTGGTCATATCGATCAAGACCGTGTACAGCTTCCCTTCACCAGCCCGGCACTGATCTCCAGTACGGACCGGGCATCCTTGTCACTGATATCCACCGACGGTGCCCACCCCAAATAGAGCATGGTGTCGCTGGTCTGAGTAAGCCATGCTTTGCCGTCGGCTGCCACTATCCGCTTCATTCACATCCCCCGATTCGGGGATTCCTTTGGCCCGTCCCGCCGTCAGCCCGAGGAACCACTTACGGTTCCAACGCCAGGCCGCGTCCCCGATCGTGAACGCCACCACTACTGTCGAGACCCTGAACGAGCACCTGTGTCGTCAGCAGGATGACGAGCAGTGGATCAGTGCCCGGGATTAACAAATTGGAGGTATTGCTGCACCGCCGTTTCCGGCACTCGGTAGGAGCGGTCGAACCGGATACCGTTCATCGCCCCAGACTGCACCAGACGGTACACCGTCATCTTTGACACGCGCATCTGGGCGGCTATCTCCGCAACGGTCAGAAGGTTCGTCGTCATTGGTCGGTTTTTTGCCATTGATACACCTGTTCCTTGAAACTCGTTCGTCACTTTGAGGTCATTATCAACAGTGGCCTCTCCTCGTTGGCCCTGCACGAGTAACCGCTACCTGTTTCCATGGCTCCCGCCATAAGTAGTCAACTCAAAATCGGAACCGCCTTGAGGAAGGGGTCGTTCCGTTGCAGGAAAATGGCATCCTGGTTATCGCCGTTGGTGGGCCGCCCCGGCATGCTCACTGCTGGCATGCTCGAGCGGACCTATGACCTCTGACGGCTGAACGCAGAATCCACCCATGATGCAGGCCTGGTCCCCGTCGTCCGCACCGGATTTCACGGACGACGATCCGCCATACTGCGCAGGACTGAAGCTATCGGGGCAACGCAAGCAATTGCCGGCAGTAGGCGGCTGGGCCCTGGCCCAGGCATCCGCTTCAGGGGTACCGAAGTGAACGAACCGCTGACGACGGACGATTATTCGTTTCGGCAGGTAGGCCTAGCGGATGGCTGCCCAGCCGGGGAGTGCCTGCGTGAGCAGTGACTTACGTTGGGCCTCCAGCTTCCCTGAAATGCGGAGCGTTCGTTGCTTGGATACCTATATCGCCAGCACCCTCTCCTCGGCTGGCCTGTCCGGCCGGTACCGGGGCATGGCGCCGTGCCTGGCGACGAACGCCACCAATGCAGCGAACCGCCTCTTCCAGTGTTCGGGTCGGGTGCCGCGTGCTTGCCCCTGCCGCTCCCCCACTTCACTCAGTACAGCGAGCTGGTCCGCGATGAGCCGACTTGCCCGGTGCGCTTTCCGTTGCCGGTACAGTCACCCATACAACCAGAGCTCATCGGCGTCCTTCGGGTTCTGTACCGGTAGCCGACCCTGCTCCTGGTAAAAACCGGGCAGGCGTGCGAAGTGTTCCCACCACAGCTCCTTCAACGTTTTCACCGGCTTGCCTGCTAGCTGGTTCTCGGGTTGGTCGTGGAGGGTCAGGCGTCGGCCGAACAGGGTGGGGTCGCGTTTTTAGGCAGTCCTGGCACATGGCGCCTAGCCCACCGGCTGAATGAGCTGCGGCCCGTCATTGCGCACCGATCCCACGTCCTTACCCACGATGCGCGGAATCAGGACCGATTCCGGGACGGCGGTGAGAAAGTGCTGGATCTGGTCCTTGTCGGTCATTGTCGGATCCAACCACTGGCCTTGCAATTCCTTCGGGATGATCACCGGGAATCGCTCATGGATCCCCCCAAGGCGTCGGTGGCCTGAGTGGTGAAAATCGTCGCGGTCACTGCCCACGGTTCGGGTGCAGTAACCGAGTAGTGGTTTCGTAAAGGCAGGTACGAACTACTCGGGACAGCGTGGAAGTGCGCGTAATAGCGTCTCCATAGGAGCTTCATTCTCGTCCATCCCATAGTGGTGGTTCGGGAGGATATGAAGCTTTGAATAATACAGTGCAGCTGTCAGTGCCGACAGGTCCGACAGTATCTGCACGGTACGTTTCCGAACGCGCGGAAGCGCTTCAAGCGGGGTCGGCGGCGTCGGAGACCCTCTTGAGACCGGGGTTCCATCCCCCAGCCGCCGCCGATCCCTTTGATGAGTTTATCAAGGAGGGAGAAACAGCGAGCGAATCACGCCTAGTGATGGCCTTGAAGCTATCGCCGCGTTGAAGTTTATGGCTTTCCGCAGTGGAGTTTCTCGTTCTGCTGGTGTTCGCATGAGTCACGTAGCGTAAACAAGATGTTGTTTTATGCCAAGCCGCACGGTGTGCCGTGCGCGTTGGTCCGCACCTTGTATAGAGCCTTTGTCCGCAGCGTCGCGATCCGCACCCCATTCACGTCGGAGCCGCATGCTTGCGCGTTCTGCTCGAGAAGCTCGTGCGCAGTTGCTTCAGGGCTTGCTGGAATCCCTGGCTTCTAATTCTGCAAATTGGTCTCTTCGTCCGCACTGCTGTCCGCGTGGTGCATTTACAAATGGTATGGCTCTCCGCGCTGTACTTGTCCTGATGGAGGTCTCTATGCGCTCAATGCGCGCAATCTCGTTGCACACCCTTATCGATGATTCGGACGAAGGTGCTCCCGTTGTCCCGGCAGCACCTGGGCAACCGGTTCCCGAACTTTCACTTGAAGATCCCGCGCAGCCAAACCGCCTTGACCCCGGGGCCACCGATACCGAGGCTATTTCGGATGGATCTCACCTATCAACCGTTGCGGAGAGCATCGCGCAATGGGCGGGGTATTCGACCCTGATGGTGGTGTCGGTCGTCCTGACCCTCATCGCGGTCACCACGTTGTTTTGGATGCTGCATGCGTGGCGATCTACAGAGCATCTGGAGCGCACCGGCTTCTCGACCGAACCACGGCCCGCACAGCACTTTTTCACTCTTCTGGTACCTGGTCGTCATGAAGAGGAAGTGATGGGCCAGACCCTTGATGCGCTGGCACGTCAGGATCATCCGAACTACGAAATCATTGCGATCGTAGGCCATGATGATCCAGGTACGGAGCGGGTCGTGCGGGAGGCAGCGACACGCCACCCGCACCTGATCACGGTGGTAGTCGATTCAAGTGTTCCCAAGAACAAGCCCAAAGCGTTGAACCTGGCCCTCAAACAGGCTAAGGGTGATGTCGTCGGGGTTTTCGATGCCGAAGACGAAGTGCACCCGCGGCTGCTGAGCATGATCGATTCTCGCTTCACCGAAACCGATGCCGATGTCGTTCAGGGCGGCGTGCAGCTGATGAATTTCGAAACTTCCTGGTGGTCCCTTCGCAATGTGCTTGAGTACTACTTTTGGTTCCGCTCTCGTCTTCACTTCCATGCAGGGGCAAATCTTATCCCGTTGGGTGGAAACACGGTGTTCGTCAAACGCAGCTGGCTTGACTGGTCCGACGGGTGGGATGCCGAGTGCCTCGCCGAGGACTGCGAGTTGGGCATCAGGCTCTCCAGCGAAGGGGCCAAGGTAGTTGTTGCCTACAGCCCGGAGGTCGTCACCCGCGAAGAAACGCCCGGAACTCTTCTGTCGTTGTTCAAACAACGCACCCGGTGGAACCAAGGCTTTTTACAGGTCCTGCGTAAAGGGGAATGGCGGAAGCTGCCCTCCAGAGGTCAGCGGCTTTCCGCCCGCTACCTGCTCTCGATGCCCTTCCTACAGGCCTTCATCGGATTACTGATTCCCGTGGCTATTGTGGTGGCCCTCACAATCAAGGTGCACCCGGCTGTGGTGATGGTGTCTTTCCTTCCCCTGACACCGGTCCTGATCACCCTGACCGTGGAAGCCGCCGGACTTCATGAATTCGGTCAGGTATACGGCCGCAAAGTGCGGGTTCGCGATTACCTCCGACTTGTCCTTGGAACGTTGCCGTATCAGATATTTCTTGCTGCGGCAGCGGCCCGCGCCGTGTATCGGGAGCTGAAGGGCGTGAATACCTGGGAAAAGACAGAACACGCTGGTGCTCACCGGACAGACGAGGTTCTTCCGGGACCCAACTCCCAGCCCCTGCCAGTGAGGGAACTGGCCTCTTCAGGATCGATAACTGGAGGTAACTCATGAACACGCTCACAGCGCAGCCCCCAGTAAAATCCCGACCACAAGCCCTACCCCAGAACTCCCGTGGCTCGGGAGCCCCGTCAGGAAAGGGATCCCACCTCGCCGGCGGGTCCGAAAGCTCGATTCGCCGTCACCTCTCGTCCCTACTGTGGCTTGCCCCGGTGCTCCTCACCGCGGGCGCTGTGCAAATTGTTAACATCGCGGGAACGCCACGCCGTATCGATGACGAAGGAACCTACGTTGCGCAGGCCTGGGCGATCACCAACCTCGGGGAGCTAACCCACTACACGTATTGGTACGACCATCCCCCGTTGGGTTGGATTCAAATCGCCATCTATGCGCAGCTCACCGATGCCTTCGACCGCTGGGACACAACAGTCCTTGCCGGCCGGGAGGCGATGGTAGTGGCACTGCTTGTCTCAGCGATCCTGCTGTGGGCGCTGTGCCGCCGAATGGGTTTCGCCCGGGTGACAGCCGCCGCTGCCACGCTCATCTTCAGCGTCTCCCCACTCGCGGTTCAATTCCACCGCTACGTCTACCTCGACAACATCGCTGTCCCATGGCTGCTGGCTGCGTTCCTATTGGCCATGAGCCCAAAACGTCAACTAGGTCGTGTCTGTTAATTGTGTACTCGGTGGAATGTGACTACTGCGGTGAGTAGCACTCCGCCAAGGAATGTGGTGGCGTATTTGTCGTAGC
>NZ_JADOUU010000060.1:0-5248 GCF_015751955.1 Arthrobacter sp. CAN_A214 | reverse complement strand
CGGTCCTTGATCTTCACGACAACCGGATCGTCTCCGTCATGGCAGGTCCGTCTCCGAGCGTCAAAATGGTCACCGACGGTCTCCGCGCCGCGATCCGCGGTCTCGGCCCGAACGAGCGACCCCTCGTCCACTCCGACCAAGGATTTCAATACCGGCACCCGCACTGGCAGAACACGCTCCGCGACGCCGGGCTGACTCAATCGATGTCCCGGAAGGGCACCTGTCTCGATAACGCTTCCATGGAAGGGTTCTGCAGCCACCTCAAAGAGGAATGGTTCCGGATCCAGCAACTAGACACCATCGAGCAATTCCATACCGGGCTCACCGAGTATCTCCAGTGGTGAAACAGCACCCGCATCCAACAAAGACTCGGCTACCTCAGCCCCGACGAATACCTCACCCACAACCCCGCTACCGCGTAACGTTCAATTACGAGTCCAACATTCGGGGACCACTCCAGTTTCTGCCGGTGCAGGGGGCCCGTACTGACCGTTAAGGACGTTTCACCATCGGACGGGTTCAGTTGGAAGGGTGAACATCCGCAACAGAAGCCATACGGCCTAGACTAATAGCTCCACGGGAGCCTCATTCCGGCAGTGCCACCATGCTGACGGTCGACAGGGCTGAGAGGGCGTTTGACGCCGACCGTATGAACCTGAACCGGTTGATCCCGGCGTAGGAAGGACTCTTATGACGTTGCACAACCCGGACCGCGCCGCGCATACCGCCATTGTCGGTGGCGGAATCATAGGACTGGCCATTGCCTGGGAGGTCAGCCGTCGCGGCCACCGTGTCACGCTAATCGATCCCGCGCCCGCTTCCGGAGCTACCCGTGCTGCGGCCGGAATGCTGGCCCCGGTCAGTGAACTTCATTATCAGGAAGAATCCCTACTGGACCTGACGCTGCCCTCGGCCCGGGCATACCAGCAGTTCACCATAGAGCTGGAAGCCGCCTCCGGGGTTGGAACCGGCTACCAGCGGACGCAGACACTAATAGCCGGCATCGATCCAGCCGACCGGCAAGCCCTGACCGACCTGCGCTCAGTCCAGGTAGGTCTTGGGCTCAAGGTTGAGGAACTCACCACCCGTCAGGCTCGGCGTCTGGAGCCGCTGCTCGGCCCGCAACTGACAAGCGCGTTCCTGGTTCCCGAGGATCATCAGGTGGATCCGCGGGCTATGGCCGCTGCCCTCCAAGCAGCACTGGCGCAACAGCCAACAGCGCGCACGGTGCCGGTTCCGGCTACCGCACTTGTTCATGATGATGCCGCTGACCGTACTGCTGTGACCGGTGTGCTGCTGGAGGACGGGGAGCGGATTGATGCTGATGAGGTCGTTCTGGCCAACGGGCTCGGTACGGCAAACATTGCCGGTCTACCGGCGGGGCTTCGGCTACCGTTACGTCCGGTGTACGGGGATATTCTGCGATTGCGCGTACCCGAACACCTCAGACCGCTCATAACCTCCACGGTCCGCGGACTGGTCCACGGATCCCCGATATATGTGGTGCCCCGTCAGGAAGGAACCGTGGTGATAGGTGCCACCCAGCGGGAAAACGGGTCCGCAGGGCTTTCCGCAGGCGGGGTTTACGAGTTGCTACGGGATGCCCAGACGCTGATCCCTGCCGTCGCGGAGTTGGAACTGCTCGAAGCCCTCTGCCGCCCCCGACCTGGAACCCCTGACAACGCTCCCCTGCTCGGCCGGTGTAGAAACCCGGACGGCTCCGAGGTACGCGGACTGGTTATTGCCTCCGGCTTCTTCCGGCACGGGGTGCTGCTGGCACCGATCACCGCACGCCTCTGCACAGACCTGATCAGCCAAAACGTACCGGAAGTCGACATCGAGCGATTCCGGCCCGACCGGTTCAATGACCCCGGGCACGTTCCGGAAACGTCCCGTTATGACACTTCCCGCCACAACAATTCTCCTGACGAAGTAAGGACCGCCATATGATCTTCACACTGAACGGACAGGCCCGGAACACGGTATCGGTTTCCACCCTCAAACACTTGATTGCTGAGCTGACCGGCCGTGAGCTGACCGATACCGGGCAACCAGTCGATAAAAAACAGCTGTGAGTCTTACAGCGGCTGGTCTGGGACTAGCTGGCAGTGTTGATGCCGGTCGTTCCGTCTGACGTGTGACTCGAAAAAACAATTGCCCGCCAGGGTGCATTTCCCTCGACTTGTCCGCGCTGGATGGAGCGGCCGGCGTTGACCTGTCCCACGTCGGTGGCTTGATTAGAAGCTTGCCCAGCCCCTGCGGTTGTGGCTCATCACAGTATTGCCTCGAAGTGCCTCCTCCCAGGTCAGTGCCGGTCGCGACGCGATTGATCTTGCCCGTTCGACAGGAAGGAGGGTGGCCGCAGTGACACTCGTTGCGCAGACCCGCCCATTCGTCATCGGCGTGGATTGCCACGCCCGCACACACACGTTCGCCATCATCGAGGCCCGTACTAAGCGACAGGTCGCTTGCGAGCAATTCCCTACTACCTCGGCTGGGATCTCCCGCGCACTTGCGTGGGTAGGCCGACGCACGGACGGCGACACAAGGTGTCTGTGGGCTGTCGAGGGTGTCGGCTCCTATGGCGCACGTCTGGCCCGGGCAGTAGCCGAGGTCGGCTATGACGTCGTCGAAGCTCCACGAATGAACGCCCGAGGCCGCCGCGCGATCGGTAAATCCGATCCGCTGGACGCCGCGGCCATCGGAACCGCAGTCCTGGCTTTAGATGAGTCCCAGCTTCGAACCCCACGCCAGGATGAGGGAGCCCGTGCCGGACTCAAGATCCTGAGCGCAGCCAGGGATCAGTTGACCCGGGACCGAACGATGAACGTCAATGCGCTCATCGCCTTACTCAGGGCACATAATCTTGGAATCGACGCTCGTAAACCATTGGTTCCCGCCCAGATCGCCACGATCACCAGGTGGAGGGAACGAGATGAGCCAATCGAGTTGTTGATCGCGCGCGAGGAAGCAGTTCGGTTGGCGCGCCGCGTCCACGAAGTAACCACTCAGCTGACGGCTAACCAGAAGCGCATGACAGAGCTGATCCAGCAGAGTCCCGCAGCGCCGCTGCTGGAAATGATGGGCGCCGGGGCTGTCACTGTCGCTACGATCCTGACAGCCTGGTCACATCCAGGAAGGGTTCGCAGCGAAGCTGCCTTCGCCTCGCTAGCAGGGGTCAATCCCTTGCCAGCCTCAAGCGGCAACACTGTCCGGCACAGACTCAATCGGGGTGGTGACAGGCGCCTCAACCGAGCACTGCACACCATCACCATGACCCGGATGGTCCACGACCCCGGAACACGGGACTACGTCACCAGACGCACCCAAGAAGGCCGCAGCTACCGCGAAATCCGCAGATCCCTCAAGCGCTACATCGCCCGAATCCTCTACCGCCAACTCAACACGCTTTACGCCACTGCGGAACCGGACCGATCCCACGTTGCCGGGGCAGACCCTTACCCGGAATAGGAGCACCGGTTGAGCACGCCAGGCTTCGATTTGATCTACGGATCAGGTGGTGTCTGGTGAAGAATTCCTCATCGTGTCATACCGGTTTCGGCCCGCTCCAAAAGTTCCGGCCTAAACGCCACTCGAAGCCGTCTGACTCGATGACCAATTTGCGGACGGTGCCGCGGCCCAGCAGGCTGCGCCGTTCGCTGACACGCCCTCCTCCTTCAAGGTAGGCGTGCATGACGCGGCCAATTTTTCTCAACTCTCCCTCTTTGCAGGCCTCAATCACGTCCTCGGGATCGTCGTCTTCCTCGCCGTCATCGACCAGAATGCTCGTTTGAACCTCCAGTTCAGGAATGAAGGCCTCCATCCACACGTGTCCGGCTCGAATGATCGCGGTGCGGTCCTCGCGGAAGCGGTTGTTCACCTGGACACTGTGCGTTCCATGAGCTTCGTCGGAGCTGACGCGCGTGATGACGAAGTCCTCGTTGAATACCTCGGTAATGACGCGATCGAGCATTGCCTTGTTATCGGTGGTCATAGAGCAAGCATCTCAAGCTTCGCCAGCAGCCAGAACAGCGGGGGAGAGGGACGCTGGCCGGTCACCCGCGCCCACCGACAGAACAACTTGGTTAGTGCCCGCGCCCGCACCCGCACCCGTTTCCAGCCGCTTGACAGACATAGAAGCGTCTAGGGGTAGCCGTCGCCGTCAACGCCGAGGTCGTACCCCGCAACCAGTGGGCCGAGGTAACCATCCACGACGGTGACGACGTCGAGATTCTTACCGCCGTCCAAGGAGGATAAAAACATGACTGACAACGACACGTTAACGATTGACGGGATTGCGTTCACCTCCCGGCTGATCATGGGAACCGGCGGAGCCCCGAGTCTGGCGGGTCTGGGGGCGGCACTGGCAGCATCGGGAACGGAACTGACAACCGTGGCACTGCGACGATATACCCCCGAGACGGGTGGTTCCCTGTTCGAACTGCTCAATAACCGTGGTATCCGAGTCTTACCGAACACCGCAGGGTGTTTTACTGCCCGCGAAGCTGTCATGACCGCGGAACTGGCGAGAGAGGCACTGGAAACGGACTGGATAAAACTCGAAGTCATCGCCGATGAACAGACCCTGCTACCCGATGCACTGGAGCTGGCCGAGGCCACCGAAACGCTGGTCAACAAAGGCTTCAAGGTTTTCGCCTACACCAACGACGATCCCGTGCTGGCCCGACGACTGGAACAACTTGGAGCAGCAGCCGTGATGCCACTGGGATCACCCATCGGCACAGGACTTGGCATCCTGAATCCTCACAACATCGAACTTATCGTCTCAAGGGCAACAGTTCCGGTAGTACTCGACGCCGGGATCGGCACCGCCTCCGATGCCGCCCTGGCGATGGAATTGGGCTGCGACGCGGTCCTACTCGCCACAGCAGTCACCAGAGCACAGGACCCGATAAAAATGGCGGCAGCCTTCAAACACGCCGTTGCGGCTGGCAGGCTTGCCTCACAAGCCGGCCGGATACCCAAACGCACCCATGCACAAGCCTCCTCCCCCGCCGAAGGCCGCCCCGACTTCTAACGACGCATGCGCAGTTATCGGCGCATAGCGCTGGGGAAGTTGCAGACTTCAGTATCAACTCGGATTTCCGGTACCTTTCCGGTATACCTGTGCCCGTCGCCGCATGACACCCAGGGTCTTCAGCTAGGTGAGGGATAACGGCTTTCCTATATTTGATATGACAATCCGCGGCCGTTGGAGCGGTTACCTGTGACCGGGATTTCCAATAGG
>NZ_JADOUU010000059.1:0-5579 GCF_015751955.1 Arthrobacter sp. CAN_A214 | reverse complement strand
GTGTCTGTTGTTTGAGAACTCAATAGTGTGCCAAGTTTGTTGATACCGATTGTTTTTTGATTGGTTGAATTGGCTGGTTGCCTGCTTTGTGGTGGGTGGCTGGTTTTTTTGGCTGGTTTCGAATTTTGTGCAGCGCTGGTTCTCGTTTTCCCGGGGGTTGGTGTTGTGTCTGTAGAAGCATTTACGGAGAGTTTGATCCTGGCTCAGGATGAACGCTGGCGGCGTGCTTAACACATGCAAGTCGAACGATGAACCTCACTTGTGGGGGGATTAGTGGCGAACGGGTGAGTAACACGTGAGTAACCTGCCCTTGACTCTGGGATAAGCCTGGGAAACCGGGTCTAATACTGGATACGACCTTCTGGCGCATGCCATGTTGGTGGAAAGCTTTTGTGGTTTTGGATGGACTCGCGGCCTATCAGCTTGTTGGTGGGGTAATGGCCTACCAAGGCGACGACGGGTAGCCGGCCTGAGAGGGTGACCGGCCACACTGGGACTGAGACACGGCCCAGACTCCTACGGGAGGCAGCAGTGGGGAATATTGCACAATGGGCGCAAGCCTGATGCAGCGACGCCGCGTGAGGGATGAAGGCCTTCGGGTTGTAAACCTCTTTCAGTAGGGAAGAAGCGAAAGTGACGGTACCTGCAGAAGAAGCGCCGGCTAACTACGTGCCAGCAGCCGCGGTAATACGTAGGGCGCAAGCGTTATCCGGAATTATTGGGCGTAAAGAGCTCGTAGGCGGTTTGTCGCGTCTGCCGTGAAAGTCCGGGGCTTAACTCCGGATCTGCGGTGGGTACGGGCAGACTAGAGTGCAGTAGGGGAGACTGGAATTCCTGGTGTAGCGGTGAAATGCGCAGATATCAGGAGGAACACCGATGGCGAAGGCAGGTCTCTGGGCTGTAACTGACGCTGAGGAGCGAAAGCATGGGGAGCGAACAGGATTAGATACCCTGGTAGTCCATGCCGTAAACGTTGGGCACTAGGTGTGGGGGACATTCCACGTTTTCCGCGCCGTAGCTAACGCATTAAGTGCCCCGCCTGGGGAGTACGGCCGCAAGGCTAAAACTCAAAGGAATTGACGGGGGCCCGCACAAGCGGCGGAGCATGCGGATTAATTCGATGCAACGCGAAGAACCTTACCAAGGCTTGACATGAACCGGAATGATGCAGAGATGTGTCAGCCACTTGTGGCCGGTTTACAGGTGGTGCATGGTTGTCGTCAGCTCGTGTCGTGAGATGTTGGGTTAAGTCCCGCAACGAGCGCAACCCTCGTTCCATGTTGCCAGCGGGTTATGCCGGGGACTCATGGGAGACTGCCGGGGTCAACTCGGAGGAAGGTGGGGACGACGTCAAATCATCATGCCCCTTATGTCTTGGGCTTCACGCATGCTACAATGGCCGGTACAAAGGGTTGCGATACTGTGAGGTGGAGCTAATCCCAAAAAGCCGGTCTCAGTTCGGATTGAGGTCTGCAACTCGACCTCATGAAGTTGGAGTCGCTAGTAATCGCAGATCAGCAACGCTGCGGTGAATACGTTCCCGGGCCTTGTACACACCGCCCGTCAAGTCACGAAAGTTGGTAACACCCGAAGCCGGTGGCCTAACCCCTTGTGGGAGGGAGCCGTCGAAGGTGGGACCGGCGATTGGGACTAAGTCGTAACAAGGTAGCCGTACCGGAAGGTGCGGCTGGATCACCTCCTTTCTAAGGAGCGCCTTCAGGTTCATTCGCTCATCCTCTGTGGTGGGTGTGTGGCTTGCAAGGAGTTAGCCCATAGCGCGGGCGTTTGTTCCGCGGTGGGTGCTCATGGGTGGAATATCAATGAATAGGTGCCTGGTGTTGTTTGCTGGTGGTTGAGTACGGCTCGTGTTCCTGATCGTGTCTGTCCCCTTTTGGGGGGTGGGTGTGGTGAGGGGTGGGGGTGTGGAAAGTATCGCTGGTGGGTGGATGTCGGGTTATTGTTTGGCACACTGTTGGGTCCTGAGATAACAGGGCCTCATTTCGTCGTGGTCTGGTTGCGGGTTTTTCGTCCGTGGTCGGGGTGTGCGGGGGGTGGGGTTTGGTTGTTTCTGGGTTTTCCCGCGCATGCTTCGCATCGTGTCCTTGGTGGTGTCCCTGGTTTTTGTGGGGGGTGTTTGCTGGGGTGGTGTGGGGGTGTGTTGGGGTTGTTGGTTGAGAACTGCATAGTGGACGCGAGCATCTTATAAACAAGAAGCAATTTCTTGCAGGATCTTTCGCGCATGGCTTTTGGGTGGTGTTCCTTTCCTTTCGGGGAGTAGGGGTGTTGTCCGTGGGTGGTGTGTGGTGGGTTCTGCGCCGAGAAGTGTTTTTGATCTTTGTGGTCAAGTTTTTAAGGGCACACGGTGGATGCCTTGGCATCAGGAGCCGAAGAAGGACGTGGGAATCTGCGATAAGCCTGGGGGAGTTGATAACCGAACTTTGATCCCAGGATGTCCGAATGGGGAAACCCCGCCCGGCGCGCGAGTGACCGGGTGACCCGTATCTGAACACATAGGGTACGTGGGGGGAACGTGGGGAAGTGAAACATCTCAGTACCCACAGGAAGAGAAAACAACAGTGATTCCGTTAGTAGTGGCGAGCGAACGCGGATGAGGCTAAACCAGTGGTGTGTGATAGCCGGCGGGCGTTGCATCACTGGGGTTGCGGGACTTTCCGTATCAGTTCTGCCGGACTGGTGAAATGTGTGCAGGCGTATAGGTGAACGGGTTTGAAAGCCCGGCCGGAGAGGGTGTAAGTCCCGTAACCGTAATGCGTGCTGCCGTTTGGAGAGTATCCCAAGTAGTACGGGGCCCGAGAAATCCCGTGCGAATCCGCCAGGACCACCTGGTAAGCCTAAATACTCCCTGATGACCGATAGCGGACCAGTACCGTGAGGGAAAGGTGAAAAGTACCCCGGGAGGGGAGTGAAACAGTACCTGAAACCGTGTGCCTACAAACCGTTGGAGCAAGCATGTTCTTGTGACAGCGTGCCTTTTGAAGAATGAGCCTGCGAGTTAGTGTTACGTCGCGAGGTTAACCCGTGTGGGGAAGCCGTAGCGAAAGCGAGTCTGAATAGGGCGAGTGAGTGGCGTGATCTAGACCCGAAGCGAAGTGATCTACCCATGGCCAGGTTGAAGCGACGGTAAGACGTCGTGGAGGACCGAACCCACTTCAGTTGAAAATGGAGGGGATGAGCTGTGGGTAGGGGTGAAAGGCCAATCAAACTTCGTGATAGCTGGTTCTCCCCGAAATGCATTTAGGTGCAGCGTTGCGTGTTTCTTATCGGAGGTAGAGCTACTGGATGGCTAATGGGCCCTACAAGGTTACTGACGTCAGCCAAACTCCGAATGCCGGTAAGTGAGAGCGCAGCAGTGAGACTGTGGGGGATAAGCTTCATAGTCGAGAGGGAAACAGCCCAGACCACCAACTAAGGCCCCTAAGCGTGTGCTAAGTGGGAAAGGATGTGGAGTTGCGAAGACAACCAGGAGGTTGGCTTAGAAGCAGCCATCCTTGAAAGAGTGCGTAATAGCTCACTGGTCAAGTGATTCCGCGCCGACAATGTAGCGGGGCTCAAGTACACCGCCGAAGTTGTGGCATTCACATTAGTGCTAAGCCGGAGACTTGTTCTCCTGAGTTCAGGCGTGTGGATGGGTAGGGGAGCGTCGTGTGGGCGGTGAAGTCGCGGTGTAAACCAGCGGTGGAGCCTACACGAGTGAGAATGCAGGCATGAGTAGCGAAAGACGGGTGAGAAACCCGTCCGCCGAATGATCAAGGGTTCCAGGGTCAAGCTAATCTGCCCTGGGTAAGTCGGGACCTAAGGCGAGGCCGACAGGCGTAGTCGATGGACAACGGGTTGATATTCCCGTACCGGCGAAAAACCGCCAATACTGATCAAGGGATACTAACCGCCAGAAGCATGACCGACCGTCTTTTAGACGGATCCGGTTTTTTGTGGATCGCGGGACCTGATCTTGGGAGGTAAGCGTATTAACAGGTGTGACGCAGGAAGGTAGCCAAGCCGGGCGATGGTAGTCCCGGTCTAAGGATGTAGGGCGAACCATAGGCAAATCCGTGGTTCTGGTTTCGATACCGGGTCTGAGATCTGATGGGACCCCTCTTCGAGGGGAATTTGGTGATCCTATGCTGCCTAGAAAAGCATCGGCGCGAGGTTTTAGCCGCCCGTACCCCAAACCGACACAGGTGATCAGGTAGAGAATACTAAGGCGATCGAGAGAATTATGGTTAAGGAACTCGGCAAAATGCCCCCGTAACTTCGGGAGAAGGGGGGCCCCAACCGTGACGGCGACTAGCTCGCCATGAGCGGATCGGGGCCGCAGAGACCAGGGGGAAGCGACTGTTTACTAAAAACACAGGTCCGTGCGAAGTCGCAAGACGATGTATACGGACTGACTCCTGCCCGGTGCTGGAAGGTTAAGAGGACCGGTTAGCCCCTTGTGGGCGAAGCTGGGAATTCAAGCCCCAGTAAACGGCGGTGGTAACTATAACCATCCTAAGGTAGCGAAATTCCTTGTCGGGTAAGTTCCGACCTGCACGAATGGAGTAACGACTTCCCCGCTGTCTCAACCATAAACTCGGCGAAATTGCAGTACGAGTAAAGATGCTCGTTACGCGCAGCAGGACGGAAAGACCCCGAGACCTTCACTATAGTTTGGTATTGGTGTTCGGTGTGGCTTGTGTAGGATAGGTGGGAGACTGTGAAGCCCGGACGCTAGTTCGGGTGGAGTCATCGTTGAAATACCACTCTGGTCACTCTGGATATCTAACTTCGGCCCGTAATCCGGGTCAGGGACAGTGCCTGATGGGTAGTTTAACTGGGGCGGTTGCCTCCTAAAAAGTAACGGAGGCGCCCAAAGGTTCCCTCAGCCTGGTTGGCAATCAGGTGGCGAGTGTAAGTGCACAAGGGAGCTTGACTGTGAGAGAGACATCTCAAGCAGGGACGAAAGTCGGGACTAGTGATCCGGCGGCACATTGTGGAATGGCCGTCGCTCAACGGATAAAAGGTACCTCGGGGATAACAGGCTGATCTTGCCCAAGAGTCCATATCGACGGCATGGTTTGGCACCTCGATGTCGGCTCGTCGCATCCTGGGGCTGGAGTAGGTCCCAAGGGTTGGGCTGTTCGCCCATTAAAGCGGTACGCGAGCTGGGTTTAGAACGTCGTGAGACAGTTCGGTCCCTATCCGCTGCGCGCGCAGGAAATTTGAGAAGGGCTGTCCTTAGTACGAGAGGACCGGGACGGACGAACCTCTGGTGTGTCAGTTGTACTGCCAAGTGCACCGCTGATTAGCTACGTTCGGATGGGATAACCGCTGAAAGCATCTAAGCGGGAAGCCTGCTTCGAGATGAGATTTCCATACACCTTGAGTGTGAGAGGCCCCCAGCCAGACCACTGGGTTGATAGGCCGGATGTGGAAGCAAGGACTAACGACTTGCGAAGCTGACCGGTACTAATAAGCCGATAACTTACACCACACCCACACCCCTAAAGGGGTGAGGGCAACATCAAATGCTACGCGTCCACTATGCGGTTCCCAACCAACAAACCAGGGAACCCCCCCCC
>NZ_JADOUU010000058.1:0-6181 GCF_015751955.1 Arthrobacter sp. CAN_A214 | reverse complement strand
CCGGTCGACGCACCACCCGTGATCCTGCCGCCGGTCGACGCACCACCCGTGATCCTGCCGCCGGTCGACGCACCACCCGTGATCCTGCCGCCGGTCGACGCACCACCCGTGATCCTGCCGCCGGTAGACGCACCGTCAGTGGATGTTCCGATCATTCAGCCTTCAGGGGCTGCACCTGTAGCGGTGGTTCCAACTGTTCCGGCGCGACCCGGGAAAAATGCGGGAATGAACATTCAGACAGCTGTCGGGGCCGTTGCCGTGACCGCGGCTGAGCCTGGGCATCAGATGTCCGGCCGAAGCGTAGCTGCTGTGGCCCTCTCGGGTGGCCTCGTCTACGTCCTGACGCGCGAAATTCGCAAGGGGCGTCTGAATTAGCAGGTGAAAGCGTGCCGGTGGCCGAATGGTCACCGGCACGCATTCTATGACGACGCGGAAGCATGCTGGCCTCTTGAACCGGGGCCGACACGCTGCACCGGCTCAATGAAGGGTTGAAGCTAGATGAAACACGATTCACACCGCGGCGATACCCAGCCGCCACCAACGGATAGAACCACCCGACGTATCTGGGCCGGCTTCACCCTTGGCATGGCTACCCTCCTGACGGCCATGGCACTACTCATCTCACCCCTCCCGCAAGCAGCCACTGGCGAAAGCCAGCCCGCTGCAGCCCCTGGTTCTTCGGTAGCCGGTAGCTTTACCGCCAATACGCCCGCCGCAACCCCTGGTTCTTCCGCAGCCGGTAGCGTTACCGCCAGTACGCCCGCCACAACCCCTGGTTCTTCGGTAGCCGGTAGCGTTGCCGCCAGCGCGCCCGCTGCAGCCCCACAAACTGAAGAACCCACACGAACACCGGCATCCGAACCTTTGCCACTTTTGCCACCAGTGGAAAGAGCTCCGGCAACTGCATTTGAACCTGCAGCTGAACCCGCGGACGGCACGCACTATGAAGACACGCAGCGAGACGCTCCAGAGCCCGGATCAGCCAAAGAAACGCCAGCGCCGACCAACTCCACGGCCGGTAACCCCCTAATTCTGCCAGCAGCTCCTGCGTTGGAAGCGGCGCCTGTCGGCTCCGCCGCCAGCCAACCTCAAGCTGCGGCTGCAGCCGCAGCTCCGCGGCACATCACCTATCAAGGCATTGGCATGGACCTGGACATTCTGCCCCTGACCCCTACAGCAGGGGACCAGAGCAGCGGAACTATCATTCCTCCTGCGACACTTGACGCCTACTGGCTCACTCCCTACGGAACGCCCGGCACCGGATCCGTCAACACCACGTACATCGTGGGGCATAGCTGGGAAAACCGCGACTCCGCGTTCAACCGAGCCAGTTCCCAGGCCAAACCCGGAGACCTTTTCACGGTGACCACCACCACCGGAGAGGTTACATACACGGTAAATTCCGTCACCACCCACAACAAGGACACCCTGAACACCAGTGACATCTGGGACATCGTCCCTGGCCGGCTCATTCTGGTTAGTTGCTACACCGCTGACCTGTGGGGAAAGAACGTCGTCGTCACAGCCTCACCCCTCGGCTAGTGGCGGCCTTGCACGCGGGGATTCATTTGCCGCGGTCGTCGAGGAGGCGGAGGAAGTTACGAAGCCTCTCCGAGCGGGAACAGATTCATGACCTTCACGTTCCAGGGGACTCCATCCGGGCTATTGCTCGGGCCTTGGGTCGGGCACCGTCGACGATCGGGCGGGAACTGGACCGGAATACCGCCACCGCCGCTGGGTACCTGCCCTACGCTACTCACCGACGGAGCCCAGATCGGCGTCGTCCAGGAAGAAGAACCGCTCCAACACCGCCTGCTCCAGGGCCCGCGCCTCGAATCACCCGTACGAGGCCTCCTCGGCCGCAGTCGAATATTCACGTTCAGCCATACAGGCCCAACGAACCGAGACAACCATCATTACCACCGGAGATCGGCTTAGCGTGATAGTTGGGCCCATACCAGCCGGACTTCTACCCGGGGGCCCAACCAGTGACTTTCCCGAACATTGGTCCTCAAGCCCCTTCTTCCTGCGGAAGGAATTTCTGTCGGCTGACGCGGGCGTGGATGAAACGTTCACGGCCTACGCAGCAAGCCATTGTTATCCCTACCGGGAATGAGAGCCACTGTCAGTGCGATGTGGCAGACTCCGGTCATGACTATCTCGACCAGTGCTTATGCCCATGTTCGCTTGACTGTCACCGATATCGCAGCGTCGAGGAAGTTTTACGACGCCGTCTTCGGCTGGCCGGTTGCCTTCGACATTCCGGACGGGGCTGACGAGGAAACACGAAAGCAGCTCGACTTCCTGTACGACGGCGTCATCTACCAGTTGGGCAGCTCCCTGTTCGGCCTGCGGCCCGTCGCCCGCGACTCGTTCGATGAGGACCGCGTCGGCCTGGACCACGTGAGCTTCGCTGTCTCCGGGCGCGGGGAACTCGACAACGCCGTTGCAGTCCTCGACAACCTCGGCATCAGGCACGGCGGGGTCAAGGACATCGGCGCGGGCTACATCCTTGAGTTCCGCGACCCGGACAACATTGCCCTCGAGCTCGCAGCACCCAAGGCCTGATCTCGCGGGTGTGCCACCGCAGCGCCTCGTCCACGGCGGCGACCGCATGGAGACGGGTGGTCGGAAAGACCGGCACGGGGCTGTCCTCCTGGCCGATCAGTAGTTCGAGTTCGGTGCAGCCGAGGATGACGCCCTGCGCTCCCCTTGCGACGAGGTCGCGAATGATCTCAGCGAGTTCGTCCCGCGATGCATCGCTGATGACACCCAGCACGAGCTCCTCATAGATGATGCGGTGAATGCTCGCACGCTCGGGTCCCGGCGGGACCAGCACATCGATGCCGTACGCCGAGATGAAATTCCGGTAGAACGGCTGCTCCATGGTGAACGCCGTGCCGAGGAGCGCAACGGCCCCAAACCCTGCGTTCAGCACCTCGCGGGAGGCCACATCGCCGATGTGCAGCAACGGAATGCCGACCGCTTCCCGGACTTCCCGGGCCACGCGGTGCATCGTATTGGTGCAGAGCACAAGAAAATCGGCGCCCGCCGCTTCAAGGCCCTGCGCCTCGAGGGCCAGCAAGCGGCCGGCCTCTTCCCATTCGCCTGATGACTGCAGGGCTTCGATGTCGGCGAAATCGACCGACGTCATAACGCACCGCGCGGAATGCATGCCGCCCAGCCGTTCCTTCACGAGCCCAACTCTCCTGAAGGGGGACTATCTCACTAACGGTGTAAGAGCTATACCTGCAGTGGTTCATCCACCTGTGGGCAGGTGGAGCCCCTTGGGAGTCAGCTCAAAGCCGTCCACCTGTGGGTAAACCACTGCCATTGGTTTTCCTCGTGATGCGTGAAGAAGATGGGGGTGAATCCCCTCGAACAGGGCATTCCCGGACGATGAGGGCTCGTTCCCCCGAAAATAGTGAACCGGTGAACTTTTGGGCAGGTTAGTTGGTGTGGCTTTGGCGGCGGACGGTGTAGGTTCTACCGGCTGCGGCGAGGCCCTGATCCGGAATTTGCTGTACTGGATTAGCTAAGGATCGATGGGTAGAAGCGACGGGAGTACCGGGCCGCTCGGTACCGGCACTGGTCCCGGTGGCAGTACGGGCGGGTCAATTGGTGCGGGTACCGGCACGGTCGGAACCGGGGCCGGGCCATCCGATGGAGGCACCGGTTCGGGTTCGGGTGTGGGAACGGGGCTGGGCACAGGTGCAGGTGCCGGTTCAGGTGGCACTGGGGGCGCTGTCGGAACGCTCGGCGCCTGGCTCGGCGGGTCAGGCGCCACAGGCACCGGTGCCGGTGCCGGTGGCATTGGGGGTGCGGCTGGAACGTTTGGCGCGGGATCAGGCGCGCCGGGCACTACAGGCGCCGGCTGTCGTGTGGGTACCGGCAACACTGGAGCAGGAGCGTTAGGCAGCACGGGAACTGGCTGCCGTGGAGGCACTGGCAGCGCGGGCGCCGGGGTCGGGGCAGCAGGAGGCAGGACGGGCGCCGGCTGTGGTGCTGGTGTCGGCGAAGCAGTGGGGGGTTGTGGGGGCTCTGACGTAGGTGTGGGAGCCGATGGTGATTGTTCTGGGGCAGCGATTCTAGCTTCCAGGCCTGCCCGCAGGGCTGCGATAGCGGTTAGGATGCGTTCCCTTCGATCGGCTGGAACTGAACCGTTGTCAACCAGGACATCGAGCCGGAAAGCAAGGCCGTTCAGAGCTACCAGTGATGCACTGTAGTCCTCATTGATGGTTTGCCGGGTTACTGTCAGGACGTCCGCCTGGAGTTGTTCCGCTGCACGGGCATCGTAGTCCTCTGCCCCGCTGCATCCGGCAAGCACCACAATCACCAACGACGCCACCGCGGTTCTGCGGGTCCGGTTGAAGTGGCGCAGCTTGTTACGGCGGGCGGCCATCAAGGGTCCACGCTTTCCTGTAGGTCGATGAGTAGTTCGCCCAGTTCCCCGGATGCTGGGGGGTAATCCACGGGAACGCTTCGGGCCTGTCCATCCAAGACCAGCATCAGCAGCACGACGGCGAAGAGAATTCCGATTAGTGCTGCAAGAACAATCAGCACCCACCGCAGAACAGGCTTTCGATGGTGTTCTGCCACCAATGGATGTAGTTGAGTCGCAGTTTCCGTGGCGGTGTCAATTTCGAGCGATTCCGTGATGGGAGAGGATGATAAGGCGTCGTTCCGCAGTGACCCGACGGGTCCAAGTGCAGCCGGCGTGCCTTTTCCTTCGGCGCCTACGGCTCCGGGGACGACGTCTTCTGGCCGGGTGGGGTTGCCGCTGTCCTGTTCCGACGTTGTGTCGGGAAGGATGCGCGCTGCCGGTTGAGGAGTCACGTGCGATCCGCCGTGAGGTGTATCTTCGCTTCCGAAAAGGGCGTCGTTCTGGAGCGTTGCGGAGACTTCGGCAGCTGTCGGACGGGCTGCGGCGTCCTGGGCAGTCATGCGGGTGAGCAGCCCTACCCAGGTTTCGCCGATTGTTTCCGGGATGTCAGGGTTGCGGTGGAGACGTGCCACGGCTGAAGCCGCAGCCGGGCCGGGAAAAGCTGTGACTCCTGTCAGGGTTTCCAGGAGGACCAGCCCAAGGGAGTAAACATCGCTGGCTGAAGTGATGAGACCGCCCCGGGCCTGTTCAGGGCTGAAGTACGCGGCCGTTCCGATGGACTGTCCGGTACCGGTGAGACGGGATTCGTCAAGAACGCGGGCGATACCAAAGTCAGTGAGCTTGTAGCGGGTCCTCCCGTGGAGATTCTCATCGTTTGAGATGAGGATGTTCCCCGGTTTCACGTCCCGGTGAATGATGCCGCGCCCATGAATGTCGGCCAGAGCGTCAGCGATCCCGGACCCCAGGATCGCCGCCGTGGCCGAGGCGAACGGTCCCTGCTGCTTGGCGCGCTGCAGATCCGTTCCCCGGACCAGTTCCATCACCAGGTACGTTTGTGGATGCAAGGTACTGGTATCTGTTCCGATATCAAAAACAGTCACCAGGTTAGGGTGATTCAGCCCTGCCAAGACCTTTCCTTCACCATGCTGGCGTTGGGCATCGTCTTGCGTCGTCGAACCTGCCCGGAAAACTTTCACTGCCACTTCCCTGCCAAGCAGTTCATCCGTTGCCTGGTAGACAGAGGCCATGCCGCCTTGGCCGATCAGGACACCCAAGGCATACCGGTCACCCAGGACGATGGCTCCCTGCGACCTGGGACCGCCCACCGGGATGGCCGTATCAGGCGTGGAGCCCTCAAGTTGATCGCCAACGCTGCTCATTTTGTGACTCTACCGACAATACTGATGACCCGTTGATCCGTTCCCGGTGCGCGGTGGCAGAAAAAGCGTCGGGAAACTCTTCGCGGTATTGGCCGCCAAGCGTGTTCCCGACGCTTCCGGCGGAAAAGGAAAAACCCGGCCACTAGTCACTCACACGTGAGGTGGTGATGAAGCTACCGGTGGTTTCTGGGTCTCAGATGACGGTGAAGGCGCGGGGGCGGCATCATGCTTGATGAAAAATTCAATCGACTTCCTCAAGGTTTCTCACCGCCGTGCAAAGCAATCGTTGGGCACGTTCCAGGCCAATGCGTGAGGGCCGTAAAACCGGCTCATCGTAATTGAGGGTGTAGGTGGGGTCTGAAGCCGCCTGATTCGAGCAGGCTGCGGGCGATGTAATTGGTGAGGTTACGGAAGCCGA
>NZ_JADOUU010000057.1:0-6325 GCF_015751955.1 Arthrobacter sp. CAN_A214 | reverse complement strand
CCGTTATCACGCAACCCACAGATCTCAGCACTGGTGGGGTAACCCAGGACACCGTTCTCAGCACCCGCGGCCCGGTAGGCCTGACGAATCCCGCCCTGCCGGCTGACGTGCGCCCCGGTCGTGGCGGACCACAGGATCTCACCGCGCTGGAAAGACTGCGAACAACCGTTATCACGCAACCCACAGATCTCAGCACTGGTGGGGTAACCCAGGACACCGTTCTCAGCACCCGCGGCCCGGTAGGCCTGACGAATCCCGCCACTGCGGCTGAGGTGCGCCCCGGTCGTAGCGGACCAGAAGATTTCACCCTTCTGGAAGGACTGGTAGCAACCGTTGTCCTTGATTCCGCAGACTTCTGCCCTCAAGGGGTAGCCCATGGGGCCGTCCTGGGCGCCGGAGTTCAGCCACCCCGTGCGGATGGCACCATTGACACTTGCCACAGCACCCGTGTCGGTCGACCACAGCACTGCACCACTGGCATAGTTCCGGTAGCAGCCGTTGTCCTTCAACCCGCAAACAACCTCCGACACCGGGGCACCCACAGCCGGCACCAACTTGGCAGCAGCATCAATGAAGGGCTCCGCCTCCGCTGCCTGCGACAACGGCACCGGGGGCAACGGCGCCGGAGCCGGGGCTGACGGTCCGTTGCGTGCGAAGTCGCGCAGGCTGGCAAGATCGCCGGTCCACTGGTTCCAGTCACCCACGACCGGGCCAGAATCGGTGTATTGCCAGAGGCTGTAGTTGCTCCAGCCGGCCGGTATGGTGCCGGCTGTGGAGTTGCTGTAGCGGGCCAGATGGAGCGGATGGTCTGAGAAGGCCTGTGAACTGCCGGTGCAGGTGTTCCACCAATCGGCGGTGGTGTAAATCATGGGCACGCGTCCGGTGAGTTGAACCATCCGGTCGGAGAAATCCCCGATCCACGTCACCATCTGCGACGCCGTCATGTTGTAGCAACTGTTGCCAAGAGATGTGTACGGGTTGTATTCGACGTCGAGCAGCGGAGGCAGTGTCTTACCATCAGCCGACCAGCCGCCTCCGTTCGCGACGAAGTAGTCTGCCTGCGTTCGTCCGTCCGAAAGGCTTGGCAGGGCGAAGTGATACGCCCCGCGCAGCATCCCCACAGACTCGGCGCCCGTGTACTGCTGAGAGAAGAACGGGTTGATGTAGCTGGTGTACTCGGTGGCCTTGACATAGGCGAAACGTGATCCGGAATTCCAGGCTCCGGCCCAGTTGACCGTTCCCTGATGGCTGCTGACATCAACCCCGAGCACCCCGTCGGGGGTCCAGTAATTCGTCGCTGCAGCGAACAGATCCGGCGTAGTTGTCTCGGCGTCCGTTTCCACCCCAGCCTTTGCAGCTGCACCCAAGCCCTGCTCCGCACTGGTGGGCACCTGCGGATCGCCATGCTCCGCAATCCGGGCAAGGCCCTGACCAAGGCTTGCACCATAGAGCTTTTGCTCCAGTTCGTCTTCAGCGGAGAGTGTGGGCGGGGCGGTCCCGGGAGTTACCGATGCCGCCGAAGGAGCTTCCGGTGTTGCTGACGAGGACACCTCGGGCTCCATCGTAGTGAGCGGTACCGGCGTCTCTACTACAGGCACCACCGTGGTGGATGGCGCCGGCGCCACCGTCGTCAACGGCTCCGGTGTCCCGGTAGGAATCGATTCGCTCGACGGCGATGGATCGACGATGTCAGCTACCGCAGCAACCGGAGCCATCAGGCCCACCAGTAATGATGCGAGCAGCGCGAACCGGCACGCCAGGCGCAAGGTGTTCGATGATTTCACGGCAAAATCTCCAGATCGTTGAAGCTGTGCGAGAGGCAGTGGACCCGCCCGCAATCAGCAGGCCCGAGCAGTAGCCCGAACTCGGGGCGAGGGTGACGTGCGGCTGCCCTTCCCTAGCGCCGCACCATTTGAACTCCCGTGGTGGGGGTCCAGGTGAGGGTTCCGGTCTGGAAGGTTTGGGTGCATTGGGTGGTAGAGGGGCAGGTTTGGGTGGTCACGGGATAGCCGAGGGCACTGTTTTCGGCTCCCTGGTTCCGGTAGTTGGTGCGGATAGGTCCGGTGACGGTCGAGTGGGCGTTGGTCGCCGCGGACCAGAGGATCTCCCCGTTCTGGAAGGACTGATAGCAACCGTTATCGCGCAACCCGCAAATCTCAGGGCTTCTCGGGTAACCGAGGACACCGTTCTCGGCCCCTGCGGCCCGGTAGGCGTTGCGGATCGCGCCCTGCCGGCTGACGTGCGCCCCGGTCGTGGCGGACCACAGGATCTCACCGCGCTGGAAGGACTGGTAGCAGCCGCCGTCTTTGAGGCCACAGATTTCGGGGCTTGTCGGGTAACCGAGAACACCGTTCTCAGCACCCGCGGCACGATAGGTGGCGCGGATCCCGCCCTGCCGGCTGACGTGCACCCCGGTCGTGGCGGACCACAGGATCTCACCACGCTGGAAAGACTGCGAACAACCGTTATCACGCAACCCACAGATCTCAGCACTGGTCGGGTACCCCAGGACACCGTTCTCAGTACCAGCGGCACGGTAGGCGGTGCGGATGCCGCCATTGCGGCTGATCTGCGCACCGGTCGCGGCGGACCACAGGATCTCACCGCGCTGGAAAGACTGGTAGCAACCGTTGTCACGCAACCCACAGATCTCAGCGTTGGTCGGGTGCCCCAGGACACCGTTCTCAGCGCCGGAGTTGACCCACGCCGTACGGATAGGACCATTAACACTTGGTGCAGGCTCGGACGCGGCAGGTTCAGGAGTGGGTGCGGCTGTGTAGAGGAGCCTGTTTGGGGTTCCGGCACTGGCCGAGGTCACAGTCGCGGTAGTGGCCGTACTGTTGAGCGTCGACGTGACCTGCGCCGGGGTCAGTGAGGGCTGCTGGGAGAGCAGCAGTACGGCCGCGCCGGCTGCGTGCGGGGCCGCCATGGAAGTCCCTGACAGGGTCGCCGTCGACGTGTTCGAGGTGTGCGACGCCGACATAATCGACACGCCCGGCGCGTAAAGGTCCACGCAGGTCCCAAAGTTCGAGAAGGAAGCCTGCCGGTCCGAGGAATCACTGGCAGCCACAGTCAGTGCCGCCGGCAACCTCGCGGGGGATGCGGTGCAAGCGTCAGCGGAGGAGTTTCCTGCCGCCGCAACAGCGGTAACCCCGTCATTGATGACGCCCTGAAGCGCAGCATCCACGGTGGAGCTCGCGGCACCGCCCAGGCTGAGGTTAACAACAGCCGGAGCGCCTGCAGTGTGGTGCCCGGCGATCCAATCCAGGCCGGCAATCACATCAGAGGTGTAGCCGGAGCCGGTGCAACCAAAGACCCGCACCGGGACAAGGGTCGCAGATTTGGCCACCCCATAGGTGGCACCCGCGACGGTGCCGGCGACGTGGGTGCCGTGCCCGTTGCAATCACTCGTGCCCCGGCCGTCCGATACTGCTGACCAGCCCTGAGTGACCCGGCCGCCGAAGTCCGTGTGGGAGGCAAGGATGCCACTGTCGACCACGTAGGCGCTGACCCCGGCCCCGGTAGCAGTAGTGGTGTAGGAACCTGACAGAGGCTGAGTGCGCTGGTCGATCCGGTCCAACCCCCACGGTGCCGGCTGCTGCGTCGCCGAAATACTCATCACGGTGTCACGTTCGACGGCTTCCACCTGCGGCGAACTAGCCAGAACGGCCGCCTCGGCCGGGGTGAGGGTGACGACGGCGGCGCGCACCGCCTGGGAGAACTCCCGCCCTACCCCGATTCCCTTACCGCGCAGAAACCGCGCTTTGCCTGCAACGTCCGTGCCAGGAGAGTACCGGACCACATATTGGGCAGCCTCGTCCACCCCCGCCTGCACTGTCCCGGGCTGCGTCACATCCGGCACGACGGGTGGCGCAGCGAATACGGCCGGCGCCATACCGGCAAGTAGCACGGAGGACACGACGGCGGCGGTGAGGAAACGGGGCACAGCTGGCAGCACAGGGACTACCTTTCAGTTCGGGAAGCCATAGGGAGGAGAAACCAAAGCACAGGCGTAACATCTGCCCCAAAAGTAACGCGTCTAACAGCGGGACAGGGCTCGTTTCGGGCGATTCTGTGGAAAGCCTGCCCCGAGTTAGGGACATTCCTGCGCAAAACCCATGTCTGGCGGCCCATGGAGGGATTCCGGAATGGTTGTGGATTAGGAACGGATTGGGCGTTACGGGACGGTCCCCGCTGCTTGCAAGCCACCAATCCTTCGAAGCCACCCGAAACATATCCGCGTGTTCATATCGGAAGAAATAGGTGCGACCAGAAAAGAACAAAGACCACTGCAGGTGGTTGGATCCAACTCGGTCCCAAGGGAATAGCGAAGCGGAAGAGCGGCAGCAAACCTTTGCGGCACCGAACATCGACAACCCGCGCAGGCCTGTTCGGCGCTACATCGTCAGTCAATACAATGACGCCATCCAGATAGATGATGGTGTTTCAGTCCACTCCGCCCAAGGTGAACAGGGTATCCAGCTTGACGCCATAGGTAGCGGAAATCTCGCCCAAGGGTCAGTCAACTTATCGGTGTAACTGTGTCGTGGTTTGCTAGCGGCGGTGGGCGGAGAGCCGGCTGTCGAAGGCGACGTCGAACGCGTTGAGTGCTTGTTTCCATCGTTGGGCCCATCTGGCCCGGCCCTTGCCCGTCGGATCGAGGGCCATGACGGCGAGGTAGACGCACTTGAGCGCGGCCTGCTCGTTGGGAAAGTGGCCGCGGGCCTTGATTGCCTTGCGGATGCGGGCGTTGACCGACTCGATCGCGTTCGTGGTGCACACGATCCGGCGGATCTCGCGGTCAAACTGCAAAAACGGCACGAACTCGGCCCAACTGTTGGACCACAGCCGCACGATCGCTGGGTACTTCTGCCCCCACTCCTCCTGGAATTCCAGGAAGCGGTCCTCGGCCTCGGCGACGGTCGCGGCCTGGTAGACGGGCTTGAGGGCGCGGGAGATCGCGGCCCAGTCCTGACGGGCGGAGTAGCGGAAGCTGTTGCGCATCAAGTGAACGATGCACGTCTGCACGAGCGTTTCCGGCCAGACGGTGTTCACCGCGTCGGGCAGACCCTTCAGACCGTCGCAGACGAGCATAAGCACGTCCTCAACCCCGCGGTTCTTAACCTCGGTCAGTACCTGCAGCCAGTACTTCGCGCCTTCACCACCGTCGCCGGCCCGGAGGCCAAGGATGTCACGGTTGCCGTCCACGGTCACGGCCAGGGCCATGTAAATCGGCCGATTTGCAACCTGCCCGTCACGGACTTTGACGTTGATACAGTCCACGAAAACGACCGGACACACCGGGTCCAGCGGACGGTTTTGCCACTCCACCATCCCGTCGAGAACCTTGTCGGTGATCGTGCTGATGGTCGTCTTCGACACCTCTGATCCGTAGACATCGGCCAGGTGCGCGGCGATATCCCCATGGGTCATTCCGCGGGCGGACAAGAACAATACAATGTCCTCGATCGAGCCCAGCCGGCGCTGGCGCTTGGCAACGAGCAGCGGCTCGAACGTTCCGGCACGGTCTCGTGGGACATCGATCTCCACGGGACCAGCCTTCGTCAAAACTGTTTTTGACCTGACGCCATTGCGGGCGTTTTGCGCCAGTGGAACCCTCAGCCCCTGCGGTCCGCTCATGCTTCTCGTAGCCCAGATGTGCGGTGACCTCGCCTTCCAGAGCGGACTCCAGAACGAGCTTGGTCAGCTGCGTCAACAACCCGCCCTCGCCGTCCACGGACAGCCCCTGCCGCTGAGCCTCACCCACCAGCTGCGCTACCAGCGCCTTGTTCACCTGAAGCGGCCGCTCGGCCCCTGTTGACACCTGCTCATCCTCCATCACGACCGGCGACCGCGCCGACTCGACCTGCATGCTCATTAGATACCTCCTGGATAGGAGTTACACCGTTGAACGTACAGTCCCCTTAGTCATCGATTTTCCCAAGATCTTGCGCCATAGAACGGAAACCGGATTTCAAGACCAGCATTGAAAACCTCGGGAAACCACCGCGATTCCCTTAGATGCAGGTTCGCTCGTGGACAATCGGATCTGAGACATTTCCAAGGGCACCCGGTCAGTTTAAATTGCTATACCGAGGATTCTGGGGCAAAACACCATTCGTACGGCGTTTTCGAACAGTACTTCGAGGCGAGATTCAGCGCGCGTGGCATACCGACATGATTCGATGGGTTCATGACGCTGATCGCGACGCCGCCACCCACTGCTGTGACCGAGGACCTGCTCCGCCTGCGAACAGCACTAGATGGCAGTGTTCCTGGCAAGGGTCCATCGAATCTTCTGGCGGCGACCTGGAATGTGCGGGCA
>NZ_JADOUU010000056.1:0-6813 GCF_015751955.1 Arthrobacter sp. CAN_A214 | reverse complement strand
CCCCTGAGCGCCGGTCTTGCTCTGCGTAGCCTTCCTCGAGGACATCGCAACTCCTGAAAATAAGCCCAGTGTTGCGACGACCGGTGGATTTTACCTTGCCCAGGTGGGTACGAACAAAGCTGCCATAGTCAGCATGCGGAACCACACCACCGCACATCGGCGCCGGCAGGGCCTGCGCTCATCCTCCGCACCACTCCTGATGCTGGTTTTGCACTGTCAGATAAAGCGACTCACCCACGACTTTGAGCTTGTCCTTCGAGCTCCACCCGCCCACATGTTGGATGACCCGCACAACCCTGAGCAAGACACGGGGGCTATTCTTTGCCTGGTACCACGGGCTTGCCATCGGACCCATAGCTCAGGTCAATCAGATCCAACTGGTGCAACCTGTCCTGAGTACTTGCTGGGCAGCTGTCCTACTCGGTGAAAGCCTGACTTGCAGCACCGTCATCGAAGGCGTGGCGGTTATTCTCTGCGCCAGAATCACCGTTCGCATCCAACTCAATCACTCCCCAGCAGCCGGCGCACCTAACCAAACCGGACAAGCCATCTACATGCTCACGTGCTTCGCAGTAGATAATCAGGCGGATGCACGGGAAGAAATCGGCTTGTGAGACCCGGCACCATATTTTACTGATCCTTTGTGTTGCGTAAAACTTTTTCACGCGATGAGGTGTCACGGATTCCCGCTGCAGGCGGGTGGGTCGCGAATTTTAGAACACGACCTATCGGGGCGCCAGGAGCGGGCAGCCACCCAGGATGTCGGTTTCAAGCATGAGGCGACCCGTCGATACCCACGCGGCGCCGTAATAGGTGCTGAACTGTCCGGCGACTTGTTCGGCTTCCCGCACATTCTCGCGGGCGTCTGCCACCTGGCCTGCTGAGGCTGCGGCAGCAGCGCGCGCCAGGTAGGCGACGGGATGCTGGTCTTCGTTCAGTGGCGCACCCCCGAGATCCAATGCTGCTGACAGCTCGGTGGGGCGGTTGAGCGTTGGGAGCATCCGGGCCGCAAGTTGCCGGTCCGCTTCTTCGCAGGACTCCGCGAAACGAATCGGTAGCCGGGCTGCGTCGTAGCTGTAGCGCACATCATCACCCTGGCCGCCGGCTCCGGGCATCGCGTTGACCTCACCGTCTCCGGTGACCTGTGCCCAGTCCGGAGGGAGCGGGCTTTCATCAAGCAGCGCCGCGGTCACGGCCCGACCACCCTCCACCAGTTCATTCCAGCGCTGATCTCCACTGCTTTCAAATAGAACCATAAAGGATACGGGCGAGGCGTAGGACGGATTGTAGAAATGATCAGGTCCTCCTGCTGCCCACAACCCGGGAAGAAGAATCATGCCAAGTGGCGTCTGCGCTGTCATCGAATCCAATACCTGTGCTGCAAGTTCCTGCCCGGCAGCGGCGAAGTCCGCCCTGCCAAAGCGCTCACCTGCCAGGACGAGAGCACGGGCAGCATCCACATCGGCATCCGAGGCGGGTTCGGCGTCGACCACCGCACCGTCCTGCCAACGCCAGGCCAGCAACCCGTCGTCGCGCATCAGATTCTGTTCGGTCCAGGACCAGATGGCATCGAATCGTTCCTCGTCTTCCGCGCCGAGCGCAATCATCAGGCCATACGCCTGCCCCTCGCTGACGGTGTCACCGCCCTGGTCGCGACGAACCACGCGCCCGTCATCATCAACCCACGTTTCCAGAAACAAACGCGCGGACTCCTGGGAAGTAATCTGCTCGATGCTTGGTTCCACAGCAGGACCACTTCCCCCGGAAGACTCTTGGGTCTGGTTATTGGATGGTCGGAGAACACCAGTTGCCCAAAGCGCAACGGCGACAACGACCAGAAGCGTCACCACACCGAAAGCCACCAGGGCGAACAAGGTGCTTTTTTTCATTCGCGGCGCCCGCTGGCTGCAAGAGCTTTCCGTCCAAGACCTCCGGCGACCAACAGCATCAACACCATGGCCACCACCATTGCGCCTATCAGTGTCCGGTATTGACGGATTCGAGGTATTGCTGCACGGCGGTTTCCGGTATCCGGTAGGAGCGGCCAAACCGGATACCCTCCATCGCCCCGGACTGCACCAGACGGTACACCGTCATTTTTGAGACCCGCATCCTGGCCGCTATCTCCGCAACAGTCAGAAGATTCGTCGTCATTGGTCGGTTCTGTGCCACTGATACACCTGCTCCTTGAAACTCATTCGTCACTTTTGTGACCCTATTAACAGTGGCTGCTTCTCTTTGTTAGCGCACGAGTAGCCACTACGTGTTTTTATGCCTCACCCTGAGTAGTGGAGGAAGGTTCGGGTCGTTCCTCCGGGAAGGGCTGTCCCGCGGCAAGGAAAAGGGCGTCCTTGCTGTCGCCGCTGGTGCGCCGACCCGCCCCTGGCATGCTCGAATGCGCCGATGAGCTTCGAGGATTGGATGCAGGCTTGGAACTCCTCAGCCGAAGGTAGGAGCAGATGATGACTCGTTACAGTCGGGCCGGGCTGACGGCGTCAGAGGTGAGCGGGGAAGCCACCGGGTTCTTGGGCGTCGCAGCGTCAAGGAGTGGCTCGACCTTCGACCGTGCAACGTAAACCACTTTGGAGTGAAACAGGTACCTCAGCCCGAAGGCAGCTGCGAGGGTTCCGGCTTGGGCGATCACGCTGTTGATCAGGAGCACCTCCACGAGGAGTACCAGGACAGGCAATCGGAGCAGCGCTTCGGCGTTGTTGAACCCCACGGATTGCAGGAAGCGAGTACGGATAGCGCCGGCACTGCGTCTTACCCCGCTGAACACCAGTCTTTCCTGCATGAGGAAATTGGACAGGATGGTGAGCTCGGCTGCGGCGATCGCCGCCACCACGTAGTGGACACCGAACACCAATAGTGTGGCCATAATCAGTAGGTTCAGAACAGTACCGAGGGCTCCGACAACGGCGAAGAGACCGATGCGCCCGACACGAAGTTCTCCTACCTGGCGGATGAAGCGCAGTCCCTGCCTCAGGGTGGCTTTCGATGTTCCAGCGAACCGCTGCCCGAAAATGAAGGGGATTTCGGTGATTCGCAGGGGTTGCCGCGCGAGGATTTCCAGCAGGATTTTGAATCCGCTGGGTTGCAGTGCTGTCACCTCGATGCTGGTTCTGCGTATCGCGAAGAACCCGGTCATCGGGTCGGAGCAATTCTTGAGCCGGATCGGGAACAACGATCGGGCGACCAGGGTCGTTGTCCTCGACACTATCCGGCGGTAGGTTCCGGAAAGCCCTGCATTGCTGCTGCCTTCACCGCATTATCGGGAGGCAATGACGATGTCGCCGGCTGAATCTTCCAATTCGGCCAGCAGGACTGGAATCATTTCAGGTGGGTGCTGCAGGTCACCGTCCATGACCAGGCAGTAGTCAGCATTACTGGCGGTAATGCCCTCGATGACCGCCCCACTTAGACCACCAAGAGGCTGATCGCGGTGGATCATCCGCACCGGGAACGCCGAGCCCGCGGCAGCGTGCTGGATGATCACGGGGGTTGAGTCGGAGGAATCATCGACGAAGATGATTTCCGCCTCGATGCCCGAACAGGCTTCCGTGGTGCGCCGGATGAGTTCTTGAATGTTGGGTGCTTCGTTATAGGTCGGCACAATAACCGATAGCTTCATGGCGATCCTCCTAACGGCCGGACTCTTCAGGCGACACGATCACTTTGTTGATGCTCCATTCCCCGAAGATTTTGATAGGAACCGAATGCTCCAGCACCTTGCCGGTGCGGGTGAGTTCCAGGTTTTCAATGTTGTCCAGGACCACCGGCCCCACGATGATGTAATCCACGTCCCGCCAGCCCCCGGGGTGAACGAGATCGAATTGCGCGTCGAGATCCGGCTTTTCAATGGCGACCATGTCCCAGGGGTTATCCCAGCCACTTGAGTTGAGGTCGTGCCACATGGAGTAAGGGGCCAGCACAACGTTGTCGCGGGACACGTTGTCCTGGACCCAGGTCATGGTGTCCTTCCAGTCGGTATTCGCTGCAGCCGTGAGGAGTTCGCGGTCCTGTTCGAACCACTGCGGCATCGACATCAACACCAGGGATCCACCAAGTACTGCTACGAACGCTCCGCGCAGGGGCTTCCTTAATTGAGTGTTGCGCTTCCACAGCTTCTCCATGCCGCTCCAGGCAATGTCGACCCCGACGCCGAGCGCTAGTGCCAGGAAGGGGATGACGGCGATGATGTACATGGCTGGCAGGTACCCCTGTCCCAGCACGATGGGAATCGTGAAAAAAGCGATGGCCATGGTGATGGCCTGGGAGTTGCGGCGGAACAGACAGATAACTGCCGCGACGAGTCCAGCCCCGATTAGGTACTTATCAAAGTAAAGCCAGCCCGTCAGTAGGTCAGCGCGGCTCGAACCGGCCTCGAAAATGGTGCCAGAACCGGAACGCTCAAGGAACTGGAATGTCAGTGCTTCCTGCAGGGACACATGATCCGGGCCGGCAAGAAGTTCATTGCGCAGCAGTGCGGCCAGCGGGTAGAACGCCAGGACCAGCCCGCCGACTGCGAGGAATCCCACGACTGAAAACGCACGGTTGCTCCAGCGGGGGCGGTTGATCAGAGCCAGCAGCAGTGCGGGCCCGAAAATGGCCAGTGTTTCCTTCGATAGGACGGCAATGGCGAAACACACGCCGGCGAAGACGTGATGCCCCAGGGCGTGCCGTGAGCTCAAAGCGAGATAGAACGCGAGCAGGAGCCAGGGCACGCCGACGTTGTCGAGATAGACCTGCCGGCCCAGGACCAGAGACAGTGGGGAGAGGATGAAAATGACTGTTGTCAGAGCGGCGAAAGGAATGCGGACGGTGAGGCGGCGCGCCAGCATGTAAAGGAGCATCGCACTGGCGACGAAGAACCCCGCGATGACGTGCCTGGTGGCACCGATTGCGGTGCCATCCCCAAGGTTGAACAGCATGGGAATCCAGTTCAGGGCTGCGATCTGGATCCATCCAAGCGGCGGGTGGTCGTACCAGTAGGTGTACGGGGCAAGGGATCCCTCGTGGACGGAGAAAGCTTGCGCCGTGTAGGTGCCCTCGTCATCCTGGTAGCTGGGGGCACCGGTGAGATTCCACAGGCTGAAGACCACGGCCATGATGAACAGGATTCCCATGGTGATGCGGTCCGGGCGGGACAGGCGCCTGAGCGTGAAGGGGTGGCGTGCATCCAGCGGAGCTTTGTGCGCGGGCCTGATGTCCCGTGCGGAGAACCGAACAGGGGCTCGAAGTTCCAGCAGTGCCATGGGTTATCTCCTGTGGGTGCGCCCAGCAGACCTGGTCGGTAGGGTGGAAGGTGCGGTGTGGATGAAGAGGTCAGGCCTGTGCCACGGCGGCGTGTTCGATGTAGACCAGGTGTGAGCCCGCGTGGCTGGTTTTTTCCCATTTGAAGTCTCCGCGGTGGAATTTCAGCAGGGCACGCAGGGCCGAGTAGGCCAGGATCATCTGGTAGAACGGTGTGCCGATGACCAGGCGGAAGTAGTCGTAGGCGGAGAGTTCGAAGCGGTGGTCGCGGCCAGATTTGCGCAGCATGCAGATGTCGAAGGCGATGGTGGCGAAGGTGGGAATCAGGGGCAAGAATGCGATCAGGGTGACGATGAGGGGAAAGTTTCCCCAGACGGCGGCGATGATCGCGATAGGGATGCACACTCCGGCGAAGGCCATGAAGTGCTGTTGCATCAGGGTCCACCAGGCGATGATGCGCATACGTCGGGTGGGTAGGGCTTTCCAGTCGCCCTTGGCGAAGACCTGCATGAATCCAAGGGACCATCGGGTACGTTGCCGCACGAGGGTGCCTACCGAGTCGGGGGTTTCTTCGCGGGTTACCAGTTCCGGTGAGTAGGCGACCACGATGCGCCTGCCCAGGGTTGAGAGTCTGACCCCCAGATCGCAGTCTTCCGCCAGGCAGGAGCCGTCCCATCCGCCGACGGCGTTGAGGAGTTCGCGTTTGATGAAGACCGTATTACCGCCCAGCGGGATGAAGCCCTGCCGGGAGTGGGCGTGCAGCCTGGACCTGAACCATGTGAAGTACTCGAGGCAGTTGCGCAGTGAATACCAGGTGTCGCGGTAGTTGATGAGTTGCACCGCGCCCTGCACGACGTCGGCGTTCCGGGTCATGAAGACACTGTCGATGTGGGACAGTAGGGCTTTCGCGGCGATCGACTCGGCGTCAAAGACACCCACGACGTCATTGCGGCACATTTCCAAGGCACGGTTGAGCTGGCGGGGTTTGTTCTTGGTTTCGCTGCTATCCACACTGACGCGGACAAGTTCCGGGAACTCATTGGCCAGGCGGTATGCCGTTGCTACTGTTTCGTGGTCGTCGTGGCCCACCGAGATGATGACTTCCTTCTTCGAGTGGCTTTGTGCCAGGAGCGCCGCCAGGGTAGCCCTCATGACATCTTCGCGTTCGTTCCTGCAGGGCATGATCAGCGAGAACGAGACGCTTTCGGTCTTCAAGAGCCCACTGTAGGACGTGCGGACCTGAGTCTTCGGATCCCACCAGGCGTAGGTGTTGAGGTAAAGCGTGGAAGAGGCGATAGCAAACAAGGCAAGCGCAACAACCACGACAACAATGCTTGCCAGCAAAACAGAGACCATTTGTACTCCGATGAGGAAAAGTGGAAGGAGGAGGGCAGCGTTGTGGATTAGTCACCAGTACCGCAGGCGGTTCCGTCGCCGTTGGTGTCAAAGCGTTGCGGGTCTATCCCGGGTCAAGTCCCGGGTGTTGGTGTAGCGGTCGGTGATCCTTTTAGTTGTTAGGCGCTGAGTTCGAGAGTGGTGTCGGTGGTCGCCTCCGTCCCG
>NZ_JADOUU010000055.1:0-7117 GCF_015751955.1 Arthrobacter sp. CAN_A214 | reverse complement strand
AATGGCCAACTTCACAAGAGGAAATCAGCCGCTACCCGCGGCTGCCTAACCAAAAGAAACTAACCAACTGTCTCAAATCCTTGACACACCTCACTCGGTTGAGGCGCCTATCACCGCCCCGGTTGAGTCTGTGTCGGACAGTGTTACCGCTTGAGGCTGGCAAGGGATTCACCCCTGCTAGGGAGGCGAAGGCAGCTTCGCTGCGAATCCTTCCCGGATGCGACCAGGCTGTCAGGATCGTGGCGACTGTGACAGCCCCGGCGCCCATCATTTCCAGCAGTGGCGCCGCGGGGCTCTGCTGGATCAGCTCTGTCATACGCTTCTGGTTAGCAGCTAGTTGAGTGGTTACTTCGTGGACGCGGCGCGCCAACCGAACTGCTTCCTCGCGCGCGATCAACAACTCGATTGGCTCGTCTCGTTCCCTCCACCTAGTGATCGTGTCGATCTGGGCGGGAACCAGCGATTTACGAGCGTCGATTCCTAGATCGTGTGCCCGGAGTAAGGCGATGAGCGCATTGACGTTCATCGTTCGGTCCCGGGTCAACTGATCCCTGGCTGCGCTCAGGATCTTGAGTCCGGCACGGGCTCCCTCGTCCTGGCGTGGGGTTCGAAGCTGGGACTCATCTAAAGCCAGGACTGCGGTTCCGATGGCCGCGGCGTCCAACGGATCGGATTTGCCGATCGTGCGGCGTCCTCGGGCGTTCATTCGTGGAGCTTCGACAACGCAGTAGCCGACCTCGGCTACTGCCCGGGCCAGACGTGCCCCATAGGAGCCGACACCCTCGACAGCCCACAGACACCCTGTGTCGCCGTCCGTGCGTCGGCCTACCCAGGCAAGTGCGCGGGAGATCCCTGCCGAGGTAGTCGGGAACTGTTCGCACGCGACTTGTCGCTTGGTACGGGCCTCGATGATTGAGTAGGTGTGTGTGCGGGCGTGGCAATCCACGCCGATGACGAATGGGCGGGTCTGCGCGACGAGTGTCACTGCGGCCACCCTCCTTTCTGTCGAACGGGCAAGATCAATCGCGTCGCGACCGGCACTGACCTGGGAGGAGTCACTTCGAGGCAATACTGTGATGAGCCACAACCGCAAAAGCTGGGCAAGCTTCTAATCAAGCCACCGACGTGAGACAGGTCAACGCCGGCCGCTCCACCCAGCGCGGACAAGTCGAGGGAAATGCACCCTGGCGGGGCAATTGTTTTTTCGAGTCACACGTCAGACGGAACGACCGGCATCAACACTGCCGGCTAGTCCCAGACCAGCCACTGCAAGACTCACAGTTGTTTTCTGCCTGCTGGCGAGCTCGCTCGCTCGTCCCCGACGGAGCAGTGCTCAACGCCGTAGGTGCAAGGGTGCGGCAATCTTGGCAGGAAATAAGCGACGCAGGAGCGCCGGACAGGATGGGTGTGCCCGATGCCGGCGAAGCAGGTTGACGCTGTGGAGCGGGGGCGCATAATCCGAAGGACAGCAGCAAAAACCGTCAGGGTCGGGCGCAACGAAGGAGCGCCCGGACCTCATCAGGCCGAAGCGAAGCGAGAGGACCGCTCAGAGGTTGAAAGGCTGGTGCCTCGTAGGCTGTACCTACTGATTAAGAGAAGGGCACTCGTGCCGGTTGACGATCCACTCCCGTTCGCGTTCCGCGCTACGGCGCACTACACGACCTCGAGGTGGCGCCGCCGCCGAGTGCGTGCATTCCGCTACGACGTCCTCTGGGACGACAGCACCGTCGACCGGGATATCGACCTGGTGAAGGCCATGTACCGGCAGGCTCCGGCGGACTACCAGGTCACCGAACGGGCCATGATGAAGCACCCTCCCGACGTCGGGACCGGACCGTGGATCGCCTATGCCTGGGGCAGTCGCATCGACGGGCCCGCCTAGACCCGCTTTGGAAAGCTTTGGTGCTTCGGGGTCGATGCCGGTGAGTCGCGGCCGAATGATCGGCTCATTTCACCCGTGCTCGAGGAGTGCTGTACGCAGCTCGACGGACTGAGCGCGGAACTGGGCGCGGCCGCGGCTTAGCTGAGCCAGTCCGGAGGGCCGGCGAGGCCGATCCGGTAGCGCGCCGCGTCCTCCGAAGGACTATGCGGCCCGAGGGCCAGCTGGAAGGTCCGCAACTGCCAGCGGGTGCGCTGCAAACGGAGGCGGGCCGCGGGCGAACGGTCGCCGCGGCCGGGCACCCCGGCGAGAGGGGCCACGGACGGGGAGACCACCAGCGCCCCGGCGCTAACGAGGCCGCTGTGGAAGACCCGCTCGGCCCGGTTCAACCCGTCCGGGGCGGAGAGGAAGGCGAGGAGCTCGGCGGGGACGGGTTCGAGGTCGGGCTCCACCGCGCGCAGGGCCTCGGCGAGCTCCCGGCGGCTGACCGGAAGGTCCCCGGCCCCGAGCGCCCGGGCGCTGCGGGACCAGTCGGCGACGTAGGTGTCGGCCCAGTCGCGGCCGAACCGCGGGGCCAGGTCGTGGCCGACGGCCTCCTGGGCTCCGAGGAAGGCATCGGTGAAGGCCAGGTGCACCCAGCGGAGCAGGGCAGGGTCGGAGGCGGAATAGGCGCGGCCGCGGACCCGCCCGTGCATGCCGCGAACCCGCGCAGCCTCCCGCTCTGCTAGCTCCGCGGAGCCGAAGGTGCTCACGGTGAGCCACCGCGCGGTCCCGGCAAGGCGGGCCCAGGGATCGCTGCGGTAGGAGGAATGCCGCGCGACCCCGGCCATCGCCAGCGGGTGCGCGCCCTGTCCCAGGAGGGCCGCGACCCCGCCGACGAGGGTGGAGAGGTTGCCGTGGACCCGCCAGACGACGCCGTCGGGCTCGAACCAGCCCGGTCCCTCCCCGACCAGGGCGATGTCGCGTACCCAGTCCGGCGCCCCGGTGGGATCGCCGGAGACCCGGGCGCGGAAGGCGCGGCGGACGCGGAGGGCCAGGTCGGCCGGGCGCGGTATCGAGCTCACAGGCATCATGCTCCAACGGTAGGTCGGGTACGACGGACACCCCGGACAGGACTCCACTACGAAGCGTAGAACACGGCCCTGACACGGCAATTGGTGCGGGGACTGACGCGGGGACTCAGAGACTGGACGGATGCCCGCGAATCGACTGGCACATGACCAGGTCGCCAAGTGCGCCCTCCCATGGTCAGAAGAGCGTTGGTGCTTCGGGGTCGATGCCGGTGAGTAGGGGGCGGATGATCGGTTCGTTCCATCCGTGCTCGAGGAGAGCGGTGCGCAGTGTGAGCGACTGGGCACGGAACTGGGCGCGGCCGATGCCACGCCACCGGAACGTCGAGGCGTTTGCGTGCCGGCCCTTCCGGGACCGGTCAAGCATGTTCAACGCCTGGGTACCGGGCAGCAGGTGCGTGTCCGTCCCGGTGCTGGCGTGCACGCACAGTGGGACGTCGCAAACGTGCATGAGCGCGATGCCAGGGTGCAGGGTCTCCCCGGTGAGGTGTTCGTAGGCGTAGCGTTGCGGCCGCAGAGCGCGTTGCTCGCCGTCCCTGGTAACCCAAAACCGCCCGTAGCCGTCGTCGGCGACAGCACCGGTCCAAATCCAGCAGTCCTGCGGCCGCGGGCCCTTGACGACTTTCTCCCAAAACCGGTCAGCCTCTCCCCTACGCCGCCTCATCGCCGGCTACCTCCGCCAGGACGTCATCGGACCCGGACGGGCCGGCGGACGATCGGCCGGCGACCCTCCATCCGCACCACACCGACGATGACCAGTGCAGCTGCAGCAGCAACCATCAGCTGACCCCACCACGGCGCGGCGGCCGCGGCGACCAACACGTACAGGCCAGCGAACCAAAGCGTGATCGCCAGGGCGCCGGCGACCTGGTTGCGGACCCGCAGCGGGATGGGCAGCAGCAACAGCGGCAGCCGGAGGATGAAACGGACGAACCGGTAGCTGTAGCGGATGCTCGAGGTGAGCCACCAGCGGAAGAGTCTGATCATGATGCGCTCCTGTCTGAGGCGTTCGGGTGGAGGTAGCGAATCGCTCAGTACTTACGGCTATGAACCTGCAGGCCGCAGGTCAACGCCTGCGCGGGCCGCGTGAGCCTGTTGATGCCGGTACAGCGTTGCCCGACTCCATCCGACGAGCTGCGCTGCATCTTCGGCCGTGCGCCCCTTGGCTCGTGCGTCAGCAACGAGAGCGAGCTTGTCGGAAATAACCTTTGGATCCGACAGGGGGCGGCCGAAACGAGTACCGCCCTGCTTAGCAGCGGCGATACCGGCATTGACCCGTTCAGTAATAAGCTCACGCTCATACTCAGCCAGGGTCGCAAGCATGTTCAACATCAGCCGGCCCGTCGAGGTTTCCGGATCGATACCGTCCGACAGGGACCGAACCAGGATGCCCCGCTCCCGAAGCAGGTTCACCGTGTTCAGGACATCTATGAGTGATCTGCCGAGACGGTCGACTCGCCACACCACGACCGTGTCTCCCTCGTCGGCGTATTCAAGGAGTTTCTTCATTCCAGGACGCTCGATCGCAGTCCTGCTTCCGGACGTCACATCGGCAAACACATCCCGCTTCTGCACACCGGCAGCAATCAATGCATCGAGCTGCAGCTTCGCATCCTGAGTCAACGTGCTCACGCGGGTATATCCGAGATGCCTCATATGACAAGTGTGCCTTAGAAAGTCCCAGTGAACCGAGAACCGAGACACTTTGTGGTGAGACGACTTTCCAAGACAGGGTGGGTCTTGAGATTCCGCGGAAGTTGCCGGAGGCGAACGGCGCTGCTCAAGTGTCTTGTAAAACTGTAGATTTCCGAGACACTATTGCCGGGCATCCACCCGGATGCGGCGTTCCACTTGTGGTACCCGTGCGCCCGTTTACATCGTCCCGGATAAACGCCCGCTCCCCGGCCTAACGGCACCGACTAGCCCGTGAGATTCCAGCAGGTGCGGAGGACGACCGGCTTACGGGCACAGTCGGTGACACTTAGGGATCCTCGAGGAGTGCGCCGACCGCGGCGCCAGCGGACAGCAGGGTGACTCCTCTGTCAGGCGTGTCGCCTTGGCACAGATCCGAGCCAAAATCTCACAACGCCATGAGTGAACGTCGCGACGAGCTCGTTGCCCGACATGCTTGTCGGGCGTAGTGTTCTTGCATGCCCCAGACGGAGAAGCAGACCAGATCAGAGATCCAGCCCTATCGCGCACCGATTCCGGTGAACATGCCCGCCACGGTGATGGTCCAGATCGACAAGAGCAAGGCACCCAAGTCCGGCAAGCTGCGGTACAAGGTCAAGTCCAGGTCCGGCACTCACCGCCGCAGGGTAGCCGCCCGGTCCAAGCACATGTCCTCGCCGACTCTCTCGCACTACAACCACCGCGCACTCAAGCCGGCAGAAACAGCAACGGTGGAGATTTCCGTGCCCGACCTGGGGATGGCTGCGCGCGCCAAGAACCTGCTGAAGTTCTTCGGTAATCAGACCACCCTTGCCGAGATCCTCCATGTCCATCGCGGTCAGCCCGGACGCTGGGCCACAGGACAGGAAAGCCCCAGCATCGAGAACCAGCGACGCGTCATCGGCATGGATCATGTCGTCGAGCTGGCATCACTCATCTGGACCGATAGCGTCGCCCGTGACTGGCTGAAGGGTTCCAACTCGTACCTCGACGGTGCCAAACCGATCGACGTCCTCGCCCAGGAGGGCCCGGTCAGGGTGATCGAAGCCCTGGAAGCGGCAATGGAGGGCTCCTACTCTTGACCCTCGCGTACCGGGTATTTGTCTACGATCCGAAGGCCAAACCAGGCCAAGGAGGACACCCCGGCCATCTACACCGGCCACAGCGCACGGGCCGCATCGACAACGCCAACCACTACGACACCTGGTACCTCTCCGAGAAGCCCGAGGGAGCGATCGGGGAGGTGTTCGGCAACCTCGACAAGTGGTCCGACGACATGTTCCTGAGCAAATTCGTTCCCGGCGGCCGCCGGGTCCTCGGTGTGTTCGACATCCCCGATGACACTCCCCTACTGGACCTCGACGACGCCAACAACCTGCTCTACTGGGGTCTGCGACCGCGGCAGGTTGTTATCCGCGACCGGCCCACAACGCAGACCTGGGCGCTGCGCATGTTCCGAGAGAGTGACGGCGCCGGGCAGAGGAAGTACGACGGCGTGAAGTGGTGGTCCTTCCAGCGGCCGCAGTGGACGGTTTACGGAGTATGGGTTCCCCCTGGCGAGACTCCCACGTTCACATACCTCCACCACGAGGACCTCAGCCTGAGCCACTACGCGATCGAAAATGTCCGCCGGTCATTAGCCAAGCCCGCACGTTGAATCGTCGCCAATCACTCCCCTCCTGCTCCGTATCTTTGTTTGAGGATCCTCTTACAGACAGGCTCAGGTCTCGCAGCGGGGTCCGCTACTGTCGACGTGTATGACCATTGTCACCAATGCGTACTCCCGTCGAGCTGAGGAGTACATCGATCTCCTCGGAACCATGGATGCGGTGCACCCCTTAGACCGTCAGCTGATCGATAGCTGGGCAGCTACCGTTTCCGGCCGCGCCCTGGACGCCGGCTGCGGGCCGGGACACTGGACGAGCTACCTCACCGCCCGCGGCCTCGACATCTATGGGATTGATCTCGTGCCTTCGTTTCTCGAGCACGCACGCTCCACCTATCCGGGCGCAACCTTCAAGCTCGGCAGCATCGACAACCTTCAAGAGCGAGACGGCTCCCTCGATGGGATCCTGTCCTGGTACTCCACCATCCACCACGAGCCATCACACATAGGGGTACCGATCGCGGAGTTTTCGCGCACCATCCGGGCCGGTGGCGTCCTCCTGCTCGGGCACTTCGACGGTGCTAAAATCGAGCCCTTCGATCACGCCGTTACCCGCGCGTATCGATGGCCCGCTGCCGAACTAGAAGCAATTCTTGAAGGGCACGGCTTCGAAGTGCTCGAGACGCACCGCCGAACCGGCCAAAGCCACCGGCCCCTCGGAGCCATCGTCGCCCGCCGCGAATCAGTCCCACTTTGAGCCCCAGCTTGGAAGGCCGCGATGACCCGCATGAGGATCGGCGGATTCTGGCGGTCATTGCAACAGGAGGTTTTCGATCAGTTCGATCGGTTTTTGAAACCCTAGTCTTTTTCGTGGTCGGTCATTGAGCTCGG
>NZ_JADOUU010000054.1:0-7479 GCF_015751955.1 Arthrobacter sp. CAN_A214 | reverse complement strand
TTGAAATACATGTGACTACTTCCTGAAGAAGAACCCTAAATTAGGTGTCCAACTTCCGGGGACCACTCCACTCTCTCCCTTCGCCAGTACTTCCCTAAAGGCGCCAACCTCGCCCCACACAGCGTCAGGCGTCTTCTCGAAGTCGCCGCGGAATTGAATGACCGGCCTCGTAAATCCCTCGACTGGGACACACCCGCCGAACGTCTTGCTGCTTTACTTGAAGCCTCATAAAGCGAACGTGTTGCGACGATTGCTGGAATACAAGCCAGGGAAGGCAAGGTCTACTGCTGCGTGGTGCTGGATTGCTTCGCACGCACCGCGGTCAGCCGGTCATTCTCGACCATCAATGACACGGCCCTGGTCAACCGTGCATCACCCAGGCACAAAGAAGCAGGCAGCGCGACGGAGCAACGATCATGCATTCGGACCACGGAGCGAACTTCACCTCCTGGGGATTCAGCGAGAACCTTCGCACCTGGGACCTCACCGCCTCGCTGGGCAGTGCCGGGGACTGTTACGACAACGCGGCCATGGAATCGTTCTGGTCGTCGATGCAGACCGAACTGCTGAACACCCGTAAAACATGGAGAACCGTCGTTGAACTCGTCACAGCGATGGACACCTGGGTCTATTTCTACAACGGCAAACGCCGGCACAGCTACACAGGATATATGAGCCCGCACCCATGCGAAGTACTTTGGAACGACCTCAACAATCCGCTCCTATTCCCGTAAGACCGGCGGAAAACGCGGGGACCCTATCAAGCGTGTGTGTGAGTTTCGTGTCCGAGAATGGACACAGGAGGAAATTCACGAATCATGGCACGCAGACATAGCCCCGAGCAGGTCATCGCTAAGGTGCGGCAGGGTCAGAAAATGCTCAATGACGGACGCCCGATGGTCGAGGTCGTCAAGGAGCTTCAGGTCACCGAGGCGAGACTGGTACCGGTGGCTGAATCAGTACGGGTCCGAGAAGAACGCTGAAACCTCGAAGCGGACCAGGGAGTTGGAGAAGGAAAACGCCCGGCTCAAGCGGCTGCTGGCGGAGAAGGAGCTGGCCCTCGACATCCTGGGCGAGGTGGCCAAGGGAAAATTCTGAGCCCCGAACCTCGTCGCCGTGCCGTGCGCATGGCGGTGGAGAAGTTTGGGGCGTCCGAACGGTTCGCGTGCGCGCTTTTGGGCCAGAACCGGTCAGCCTTTCGTAAGAAGAAGCCCGACATGGGTTTCGAGGAAGTGCAATCGCGGAGGGAGTTGCGCGCTGTCGCCGGCAAGCACCCGGCATGGGGTTGGAGAAAGGCCCGCTGGCACCTGATGGGACAACGGGCCTGGAAAGGTGTCGCGCTGAACAGGAAGCGGATCCGCCGGCTCTGGCGCGACGAAGGGCTCACCTGCAAACCCAAGGTCCGCAAGAAGCGCCGGACCGGGCCCGGTGCCGGGGAACAGAAGCGCCTCACAGCCCAGTACCCGATGCATGTGGCCAGCTTCGACTTCCAGTCCGACGTGACATCCTGTGGGCGGCACATCCGGTTCTTCAAGGTCATCGACGAATACACTCGCACCGCGCTGGCGATCATCCCGCGCCGCTCCTTCAAAGCCACGGACGTGGTCGCGGTGCTGGAGGACATCATCGCCGAAACCGGCACCACCCCGACCTATGTCCGGTGCGACAACGGGCCGGAGTTCACCGCCGCCGCCCTGGTCGACTGGTGTAACACTGCCGGGGTGGACGCCGCGTTCATCGATCCGGGATCGCACTGGCAGAACGGCTTCATCGAATCCTTCAACGCCCAATTCAGAAGGGAGCAACTCACCGGAGAAATCATGGACACCCTGGCCGAAGCCACGTACTTGGCCGAGGAATGGAAACCTACCTACAATCATGAACGGCCCCACGGATCCCTGAACGGCATGACGCCGAAGCACTACTGGGAGAACTGGACGCAAGACAACCAATTAGCTATCGCATAGACGTTGGACTGCTAACGGGGGCCCAACCAAACGAACTAATCCATACCGAATCAACGACAAAAGGTTTCCAGCACATGACACAGACCATGCCTGAACATTCCGAAAAAACCGACAGGGAACGTACCAATACGTGGAAATCTGCTGGGCATGTCATTGTGGACACCCTGGTTGCTCATGGGATCGAGCGGGCCCATGTGGTTCCGGGGGAGAGTTTCCTCGAGGTTCTGGACGGCCTGCATGGCTCGGACATTGAGACTATCGTGTGTCGGCATGAGGGTGGTGCGACTTATATGGCTGAAGCCGACGGCAAGATGAACCAGCTGCCGGGCATCGCGATGGTGACTCGTGGCCCGGGCGCGGCTAACGCTCATGTGGGTTTGCATACCGCGTGGCAGGATTCCACCCCGATGATCCTCTTCGTCGGGCTGATCCCTTTCGCCCACCGGGACCGCGAAGCATTCCAGGAATTCGACATCAAGGCCTGGTTTGATACCGGCGCCAAGCGCGTCATGGTTCTGGATCACGCCGAGCGTGCTTCCGAGATCGTCGCCGAAGCGTTCTTCGCTGCGATGAGCGGCCGACCCGGCCCGGTGGTCATCGGTCTGCCCGAGGACGTGATCCGCAAGCAGATCGACGCCACACTGCATCCGCGGATCCCGGTAGCGACGGGCGGAATGACGACCACGGACTCCGACGCCCTCGCCTTGGCCCTGGCAGCCTCCACCAAGCCCCTTTTCGTGACCGGTGGGAATGACTGGACGCAGGAAGGCGCGGATCAGTTCACGGCCTGGCTGGAGGAACACCACATCCCAGCGGCCGCTGAGTGGCGCACCCAGGGCACCGTGCCCTTTGATTCCCCGTCCTATGTCGGCCCGATCGGATACGGGCGTCCCCGTCCCACGTTCGACCTGTTCGAGGAAACCGATCTGCTGGTCTTCGTCGGCACGGTGCCGGGTGATGTCATCACCGACGGATTCCTGTGCCGGCAGGATTGGAACAAAAAGAACTTTTTGGTCACCATTGATTCCTCGCTCCGCGGGCGATCAGGCCCCGTGTCCTACCAGATCGTCGCCAAACCCGACGTATTCGTTCGCGACCTCGTCAAACTCGAACTCCCGGTGAAGGATGAATGGCGGACCTGGACGGCGCGGATGCGTGCCGAACAGGAATCCTTCACCGCCCTTCCCGACCCTGCCCCGTCCAAGGGCACCGCACGCATGGACACCCTGATGGCCAATCTGGTACCCACCCTGCCCGCGGACGCCATGATCACCCTGGGCGCCGGTGAACACACCAACTGGGCGCACCGATACTTCCCCACACGGCGCTATGCCTCCATGATCAGCGCCCGCAACGGCTCCATGGGCTACTCCGTACCCTCCGCGATCGCAGCATCCCTGGCCCACCCGGGCCGACGCATCGTCACCATCGCCGGGGATGGTGAGTTCCTCATGAACGGCCAGGAACTGGCAACAGCAGCCCAGTACGGTGCCACCCCCCTGGTGATCGTGATGGACAACCAGGAATACGGCACCATCCGCACCCACCAGGAACGCCACTACCCCGACCGGGTTTCCGGTACCCAGCTGAAGAATCCGGAGTTCGCGCTCATGGCGCAGGCCTTTGGCGGATTCGGTATCAAAGTCGAACACGACGCCGACATCCCCGCCGCCGTCACCGCAGCACTGAAAGCTATCGATGAAGACCACGTCTTCGCGCTCATCCACCTCATCGTCGAACAACGGGTCCGAGCCTACTAAAGCTCCGCCCCAGCCCAGCCGAAGCCCCACCCTGCTCAACGCCCGCTCATTCTTGAACGCTCTTACTGAACGGAAGAAAAAAAGTATGACTATCTCCGCAATCAAAGAACTTGACCTGCTGGACTCCGTTCCGACCGGCCTGCTCATCAACGGACAGTGGCGTCCTGCCGCTTCATGCAGGACGTTCGATATCGAGGATCCTGCTACGGGGAAAGTTCTGATGAGTATCGCCGATGCCTCAGCTGAGGACAGCGCGGCTGCCCTGGATGCTGCTGCCGCAACCCAGGCGTCCTGGGCGAAGGTCCCAGCCCGTGAACGCGGGGAAATCCTACGCCGCGCCTTCGAACTGGTGACCGAGCGGGCCGAGGACTTCGCGCTGCTGATGACGATGGAGATGGGCAAGCCGCTGGCCGAGGCCCGCGGTGAGGTGACCTACGCCGTTGAATTCCTGCGCTGGTTCTCCGAGGAAGCGGTGCGCGTGTCCGGCCGCTACTCGGTCTCCCCGGACGGCAAATCACGGCTGCTGGTGACGAAGAAGCCGGTAGGACCGTGCCTGCTGATCACTCCGTGGAACTTCCCGCTGGCCATGGCCACCCGCAAGATCGCCCCCGCCGTGGCCGCCGGTTGCACCATGGTCCTCAAACCCGCCGCGCTCACACCCCTGACGTCCCAACTCTTCGCCGCCGTCATGATGGAGGCGGGCCTGCCCGCCGGGGTCTTGAACGTCATCTCGACCACCAGCGCCGGTGCCACCACGGGGCCCTTGATCAAGGACAGCCGGCTACGGAAGCTGTCCTTCACCGGCTCCACCGAGGTGGGCCGCCGTCTGTTAGCTGATGCTTCCGAAACCGTCCTGCGCACCTCCATGGAACTAGGCGGCAACGCCCCCTTCGTGGTCTTCGAGGACGCGGACATCGATGCCGCCGTCGACGGGGCCATGCTGGCGAAACTGCGGAACATGGGTGAGGCCTGCACAGCCGCCAACCGCTTCATCGTCCATGAGTCCGTCGCCGACGAATTCGCGACGAAGTTCGCAGCCAGGATGGCGAAGATGACAACAGCCCGCGGTACCGAGGAAACATCCAAAGTTGGCCCGCTGATCGATGCCAAGAGCAGGGACAAGGTCCACGAACTCGTCACGGACGCCGTTTCCGCTGGTGCTACCGCTCTGCTCGGTGGCGCCCCCGAAGAGGGGCCCGGATACTTCTACCAGCCCACCCTCCTCACCGGCGTCACCGAAAACGCCAGGCTTTTCTCCGAGGAGATCTTCGGACCCGTCGCTCCGATCATCACCTTCAGTGATGAAGCTGATGCGGTTCGGCTCGCGAACGCTACTGAATACGGCCTCGTGGCCTACGTCTACACCCGCGACCTGAACCGGGGCCTCCGGATGGGCGAGCAGCTCGAAACCGGCATGCTCGGCCTGAACGCCGGCGTCATCTCCAACGCCGCTGCGCCTTTCGGCGGTATCAAGCAATCAGGACTAGGCCGGGAAGGCGGAAGCGAAGGCATCGAGGAATACCTCTACACCCAATACATCGGCATCGCCGACCCCTACGCCAACTAGCGAACAAATAATCCGCACCTCTGGGCGCTGCCCACGTGCAGGTGCCGGGAGGACAACCCCAAATTCGAGCTGTCCTCCCGGTACCTGACAACCGAACGGTTAACCTAACCGATAGCCAGGCCGCTGATGCCTGGCGCTATCCCTGCGCCACCATTGGGCTGGACGAGATTGCACCGGCCATCCCGGTGCTGGAAGGGACGCACTTGACGCATCACCCCCGAACCGAAAACCACGACACCTGGCTGAGCCGCGAGGCACTGGCCGAGGCCATGATCCCGCTCATCGGGCAGCTCTACCGCAACAACAACGTGGTGACCAGCATCCACGGCCGCAGCCTGATCAATAAGTCCACGATGAACATCCTGAAAGCCTGGTTGGGCCCCCGTTAGCAGTCCAGCTGGCATGGGCCCTTGGCGGTAGTCCGGTTTTATGTGAGTGGGGCATAGTGACTTCAGGAGGTCACCTCATGCCTTTCCAATATCCCCGTTCCATCTGGCGTGGTGTCAGCATCCGGTTGCGGCAGGGCGAATCGGTCGCCTCGATTTCTGCTGAGACCGGTATTTGCCAGGGCACGCTTTACCGGTGGAAGCACCAGGCACTGGTGGATGCCGGAATGAAGGAGGGGACACCGAGTCCGGACGCCGGCGATCTCCTGTCGGCCCGTAAGCGAATCCAACAGCTCGAGGACGAACTGGCGATCGTCAAAGCCGCCAGTGCGTTGTATGACGAGACGGCGGTGGTGCCCCCAAAAGGAAAACCGCAGTCGTCGGCGGGCTTGTTGCTCAGGGGTTCTCGGCCCGGCGGTCCTGCATCACCGTCGGGCTGAACCGGTCGACGTACCTCAAGCACCTCCGCGCGGAACCCTCCATCCGGGCCATTAGACGCACGATCGTGGCCGACTACGTGCGTCTGATCCACCAGCAGTCCGGTGGCACCTACGGATGGCGTCGGATTCGGGCCGAGCTGCTGGATGAGTACGAGATGATTGTGAACCGCAAACTCATCAAAGCCATCATGATCGAGCATGAAATCGCCGGGGTTCCGCGGGCCGGCGCCTTCCGTCACGCGCTGGTGGACAAACGCACCGACGCCGACTTGGTGAACCGGATCTTCACCACTGACGGACCCAATCGGCTCTGGTTGACTGACGTGACTGAGCACCCGACCAGGGAAGGCAAGGTCTACTGCTGCGTGGTGTTGGATTGCTTCGCACGCACCGCGGTCAGCCGGTCATTCTCGACCATCAATGACACGGCCCTGGTCAACCGTGCATCACCCAGGCACAAAGAAGCAGGCAGCGCGACGGAGCAACGATCATGCATTCGGACCACGGAGCGAACTTCACCTCCTGGGGATTCAGCGAGAACCTTCGCACCTGGGACCTCACCGCCTCGCTGGGCAGTGCCGGGGACTGTTACGACAACTCGATGATGGAATCGTTCTGGTCGTCGATGCAGATCGAGTTGCTGAACAGGAAGAAATGGCGAACCCGGCTCGATCTCGCGAACGCGATATTCGACTACATCGAGATCTTCTACAACCGTCAACGCCGCCACTCCCAACTCGGATACTCAACACCGATTGAGTACGAGCTACGCTTTGATCAAACATCCATTCCCGCCTGATCCTCAAACGACAACGGGTAACCGAACCCTGGGACACCTCAGACCGTCGAATAAGACAGCTCCCTTGCCCCGTGCTCATCAGCGAGGCGAGCGAAGACACGTCGCGCGGTATGACGCTGCTTGCGGGGACCCTCAAGGTCCTCCCGGAGCATCGCGTCGATCACGGGCTTGAACGTCTCCAAGCGGGGCGCTGTCCGTACCCGCGGCTTTCGCTCTGGTGGTTCCGCCTGCCCCAGGGCCTGCCGGACGGTTGGCCGACCAACACCATGACGCCTGGCTAGCTCCCTGATCGACAGGCCCTCCACGCGCGCATCACGCCGGATCCGCGCAAAAACTTCCACCCGAGACTCCATTCGAACCTCCACCTTGAGCAACCAGAAACACGTTGCCACAACGGTGAGGGTGGGTCCCGTTCAGATTGCCCGCGACACCCCGAAACGGCCGAAGTGGGTTCCGCTTAGATTGGGTAAAATCCACCGGTCGTCGCAACACTGGGCTTATTTTCAGGAGTTGCGATGTCCTCGAGGAAGGCTACGCAGAGCAAGACCGGCGCTCAGGGG
>NZ_JADOUU010000053.1:0-7787 GCF_015751955.1 Arthrobacter sp. CAN_A214 | reverse complement strand
GCACCCGCGCTCGATAGCGCTGCGGCCCGCCTGGACGTACCGTGGATCACCCCGAACCGCCTGACCGGGCTCAACCTGGTCCTCGGGCTTGCCAGCGCCGGCCTCGCAGCCGGCCAGATGTGGTTTCCCGCCCTGGCCGCCTGGCTGCTCTGCCGACTCGCGGACGGGCTCGACGGACCGTTGGCACGCCGCAGGGCACAATTAGAGACTGCGAGAGCGGATGCGGGGCAGGGTGGGTTCTGGGATATCTCCGCGGACTTCGTGGTCTACGGTGCCACCGTCGTCGGGGTAGCCATCGGAGCCACCACGGCGTTCGGCGCCCCGTGGCTTCCCTTCCTGCTGGTGTTGTTCGCCTACTACATCAACGGCAGCGTGTTCCTGGCCTTCTCCTCGATCGCGGAGAAAAGCGGCCGGCAAATCGATGACGGCCGCTCGCTGTCCTTCTTGGGCGGCCTGGCGGAGGGTGCGGAGACGGTACTTGTCCACAGTCTCTGGCTGTTGTTCCCGGCTGCGGCGTGGCAGATCGCTTCGACGTGGGCGTTCTTGGTCCTGGTCAGTGCCACACAGCGGATCGTGGCCGGTTACCGGCTGCTGCGATGAAACCTCACCCCACCCCTCATCATCGGCATGGGATTAGGACCGCCGGTTGCGCCAACGGGTAAATCTGACCAGGCCGGTCATTGCGGTGCGGACCAGAGTCGAGTCGAGCGCCGTACGGGCATCGGCGATGGCCGCATTCCACAGGGCGTCACTATACGTGGGATAGGGATGGGTGACGCCGGCGAGGTCCCGGGTGGTGAGCTTCTGATGCACAGCAAGTGTCAGTTCCGCCAGGGATTCCCCGGCCCGCGGTCCCACGATCGTTCCCCCGAGGATCCGTCCGCCCTTGCCGATCACCAACCGCGTGAAGCCCGAAGTCTGCTCCTCGGTGATGGCCCGATCCATCTGCGCGTGCTGAATGGTCGAGGTGATCTGATCCTTGCCGTCAGCGGTGGTGAGGCCGACGACGGCAACCTCGGGGGAGGTGAACGTCACCCGGGGAACTATGGTGCTGACCGACCGGTGTACGCCCAGGACGGCGTTGGAGGCTGCGGTGCTCGCATACACCCCTGCCAGGTGGGTGAAGTCGGGGTGCGGTGTCACATCTCCCGCCGCCCAGAACCTCGGATTGGACGTGCGCATCCCGGCATCCACCACCACATGGCCGGCATCGTTGCGCTCCACACCCACGTGCTCCAGCCCCAGGCCTTCGGTGCGGGCCTTCCGTCCGGTAGCTACCAGGATGACGTCGGCATCGAATGCGCGTCCATCGCTGGTGTGGACGATGCTTCGAGAACGTTCGCAGTTGCTGTCGCCGTCCATCTGGGAGGTGGTGACGCTTTCGGCCTCCGCTCCTTCAACGATCTCCACGCCGTGTTTTTGCAGACTGGCCCGCACGAGCGCCGCGGCATCACGGTCCTCTTTCGGCAGGATTTCCGAGCGCACCAGCATCACCACGGCCGAGCCGAGCCGCGCGAAAGCCTGCCCCAGCTCACAGGCGATCGGGCCTCCCCCGATGATCATCAGGCGCTGCGGAAGTTCCTCCAAATCCCATACGGTTTCCGATGTCACCATCGGAGCCTCGTCCAATCCGGGAATAGGAGGCACCAGGGGTGCGCTGCCGGTCGCGATCAGCGCCTGCCGGAAACGGATGACCTTCCCGTCGACGTCGGCTAACCCGGGAGCCGTGAACCGCACCGTACCGGTCACCACTGACGCACCGACGGCTTCCAGCGACGCCGGAGAATCATCGGGTTCGATGGCAGCGATGGCCTCCGCGATGCGCGCCCGCACCTCTGCAAAAGCCGTTCCACTGGCGCCGAGGGCGCGCTCAGCCACCGAGCGCCCGGCCGCGGAGAGCAGGGTCTTGGACGGAATACATCCGGTCCACAAGCAGTCCCCGCCCGTGCGGGAGTATTCGACCAGGACCGTATCCGCGCCGAGCCGGGCTGCGGTCTTCGCTCCCACGATCCCGGCCGTACCGCCGCCGACCACCAGCAAATCAATGATCCCGTCCTTGCTTCCCATTGAATCTCCATCTCGTGGTCGGTTTCTGCGGATTTCTCTTCACCATAAGCTGTAGGCACCGCAGCCGGCCCGGCCGGGCCCACCCCCGATAGGGAAGGAATCCTGATCGCTGAAAAATACCGCAGCTTCGCACCCCTGTACGACCTGCTCTCCGCCGAATGGCCCGTCTATCGGGCCGGCAGGAAGATCGGCATCGAATCCCTGGACCTTCATCCCGGCGACCAGGTCCTGGACATCGGCTGCGGCACCGGACTGAACTTCGGGCTCCTCCAGCAACGGATCGGACCCGGAGGGACAATCGTGGGCATCGACCGCAGCCCCGACATGCTCGCCCAGGCCCGCCGGAAAGCGACCCGCAACGACTGGACCAACGTCATCCTCATCGAGGCGGATGCCACCACGCTCACGCCCACCGCGATCCGTGCCGACATCGCAGCCCAGGGAGGGCGCGAGTACTCTGAGGCTGCGTTGGCGACCTACGCCCTGTCCCTCATGACGGACTGGGAAACCGCCTGGACCAACATGATCCTCATGAGCTCTCCGGGCGCTTCCATGGGCGTAGTGGACATGCAGGAACCCACCGGTCTGCACTCCCTGATGGCGCCTCTGGCCAGGGCTGCATGCCACCTCGGCGGAGCAGATATCACCGCACACCCCTGGACCGGGGTCGAACACAACTGCGCCGATGTCATGCCAGCCTCCGCGCGCGGCGGACACCTCCAAATTCGCACCGGCCGCCTCCGGTAGCACTCCCCGATCCGGCATCCCATGTCGGTCCGGAGTGTCCCGCTGGTGCAACTAGTGTTATGAGTCTTGCCACTGTGCATTTTGACTAAGTTGCAGGTTGGTCACGGAGCTTGATGCTGGAGGTTGCAGCCGGTTAGGTTCAGTACCAGAGAGGGCAGAAACGCCGCGGTGCTGCCGATGGGGCACTCTCACCCGTATTGCCGGTGCTCGTTATGCGGGGGGAGAGCACCGTCAGCGCACCCCGCTGGTATTTCTGACAGCACACCATTTCCCCGTTAAGGTCACACTGCATGTCCCCACCCAACCATCCGCCCGCACATCGATCGTCATCAGAGCTATCTGATCTGCTGTGCAGCGTCGCCAAGCACGATGAGGAAGCCTTTGCTGAGGTTTATCGGCAATGCTCGCGTCGGGTGTATGGACTGGTGCGCAAAGTCGTCGTGGACGCTGAACTGAGCGCCGACACCACGCAGGAAGTATTCCTGACCCTCTGGCAGGGAGGAACGGCCCGCTACGATCCGCACAAAGGCACAGCTCTGTCCTGGATCCTGACCATCGCCCACCGCAAGGCAGTCGACAAGGTCCGCTCAGAACAAGCCCACCGTCTACGGGATCTACGGTGGGACATGAAGAACCAGGACACTGACTACGATCACGTATCCGAAACCGTCATCGCCCACGACGAGAGCGCAGCCGTCAATGCATGCCTGAAAAACTTGTCCGCGGTTCAACGGGAAGCGATCCATCTGGCGTTCTACACCGGGCTTACCTACAACGACGTCGCTGAGCACCTCGGCATCCCCGCGGCCACCGCAAAAACGCGGATCCGGGACGGCCTCAAACGACTCAGTATCTGCCTGAAAGCCAGCTGATCAACATCAAGAAATATTCCTGCGCCAGCGCGTGAAGACATTCTGGTTGGGTCCCCGTTAGCAGTCCAGTGGCTATGCGATAGCTAGTTGGTTTTCTGCGGTCCAGCGTTTCCAGTATCGGTGCGGTGTCATTCCGTTGAGGGATCCGTGGGGCCGTTCATGATTGTAGATGTCTTTCCATTCCTCGGCCAGGTACTTTGCTTCGGCCAGGGTGTCCATGATTTCGCCGGTGAGTTGCTCCCTTCTGAACTGGGCGTTGAAGGACTCTGCGAACCCGTTCTGCCACGGCGAGCCCGGGTCGATGAACGCGGTCTCCACCCCGGCCGTGCTGCACCACGTGGTCAGCGCCGCGGCGGTGAACTCCGGCCCGTTGTCCGACCGGACATAGGTGGGGGTGATGCCGGTTTCGGCGATGATGTCCTCCAACGCGGCGACCACATCCGCTGCGGTGAAGGACCGGCGCGGGATGATCGCCAGGGCGGTGCGGGTGTATTCATCGATCACGTTGAAGAACCGGATGTGCCGTCCGCAGGAGGTGACATCGGACTGGAAGTCGAAGCTGACCACATGCATCGGATACTCGGCCCGCAACCGTTTCTGCTCCCCGGCGCCGGGCCCGGACCTGCGCTTCTTCCTCGCCCCGGGCTTGCAGGTGAGTCCCTCGAGACGCCAGAGCCGGCGGATCCGCTTCCTGTTCAGCGCCACCCCGTCCCAGGCCGGCTGGGATAGCAGGTGCCAACGGGCTTTGCGCCACCCCCACACCGGATGCTTCACCGCCACCGCGCGCAGATCGGCGCGCAACTGGGCCTCCTCGAAACCGACCTCCGGGCGGCCCTTCCGCAGGGCGGACCGGTTCTGCCCCAGCACCTTGCACGCGAACCTCTCCGACGCCCCGAACTTCTCCTGCGCCATGCGTACCGCACGGCGCCGGGGTTCGGGGCTCAGAATTTTCCCTTCGCCACCTCGCTCAAAATGTCATTGGCGAGGACTTGATCAGCCAACAGCTTCTTGAGCCGGGCGTTTTCCTTCTCCAGCTCCCTGGTCCGCTTGGACGCCTCGGCTTTCTCGCCGCCGTACTGCTGAAGCCACAGGTACCACGTCGCCTCAGTGACTTGCAGTTCCTTGATGACCTCGACCATCGGGCGTCCGTCATTGAGCATCTTCTGGCCCTGCCGCACCTTCGCGATGACCTGATCGGGGGTATGTCTACGTGCCATGATTCGTGAATCTCCTCCAGCACCCATTATCGGATGCGAAAACTCACACAGACACCGGACTCCTACCCGGGGACCCAACCAATTCCACGTTCGACGTGGACGAGCCGAAGATTCCACATCGCACAATGAAGGGTTGCAGGACACTCATCGCAGCGCCCCGCAACCCCTCACTGACTTTCAGAAGTGCCCTCTGCTGGATGCGCTCTTCAGTCCCTATCATTGGACCCCCCTGTGTTCGGGTGACTTCAAACCAAAGCTGCGTGATATTTGCCGCTTGCACACTCACCGGACTTGCCGCTGATCGTCCAGACCACATGCGCTGATGAGCCGGGCCGCTACTAGCGAAGCTTCACGGTGGTCCGGTCGCGCGCCAGGTGCTCGGCCTGAACCAGCTCATGACAGGGCGCAGGCATGACTTGAACAGGGTGGCAACATTGCCTGGCCTCGCCGGGACCACCGATGCCGCAGTCCACGAGGTCTTCCTGCAGGTCGAGCCGCACGACCGCCACGGCATCGTGATCCTCCTTACGCAGGATTTCAAGCCCATTAGCCGGACCTCGATCGAACCGAGCAGGGTAGAAGCCTGATTCAGCTCACCTGTGATTGGGCTTCCACCGTTATCACCGGCCGCTGCAAGGTTAAGCTAAAAAATCTCAAGCTGTCGGACCAAGCTATGGCATGGCTGATGACGAATAAACGCTGAGGCAATCCGGATACAACGGCACGGTGTGCCGGTGAGCCGGCTACCTCGTTTCAACCGGATCCGTGACCCTGAGCACCTAGCGACCGTTATCACCGAACTTTCCCACATCAAAGAGACCTGCAATGCGCCCTTACGCAGCACATTCAATAACGCTAACTGTCCTGCTATCTACGGCCGGGCTGATCCTCGCGGGTCCGGCCCCGGCTTTCGCCGTGGACACTGCCCTCGGCAGTGGCAGTGCGGCGCAGACGATGATGCCACCTGATGAGTCAATCATCCCCGGACCAGGCCCCTCACCCACTGAGAACACCGATCCTCCAACACCGGCAACATTGGAGCCCTCTACTCCACCTGCCCTACCGCTGGGCGGGGAGCTGATCCCCACGCTTCCGGTACCGCCCAACGAACCGGTACCCCTTGCACCCCCCACCGCGGCGTCTACCGAACCAACACCCTCTGCACTTCCGACCGAAACCGACGCTGAATCTACTGAATCTGCGGAACTGGCACCGCCCGACACTGAAATCGCTGCGAAACCGACACCAGATGCTCCAAACACCGGCAACGCCGACCCCAACGACACCAACAGGTTCGCTCCTATTGAAGCCGCCCCAGCGCCCATCGTGAACCCCAAGCGCTCATCTCCACCATCGGCTCCCGCAAACGGAATGACACCTCCCCTTGCACCACGTGGCACCCTTACCCCGAAACTCGGTACGCCAAACATAAGCCAGATACGTGAACTGGGGTCTACCGGTAAAACCTCGTCCGCCATCACGCCGCAGTCATCCGCGGAGGGAAGCGAAACACCGCCACCAATTTACGTCGCAACACAACCGGCAGACAGTGCCCTTTCCTTACGTCATGTCGTCATCGGCGTATTGAGCATTGTGGCGCTCATGCTTGCGGGCGCCATCGGTGTCGTGGCCCGCCCATACCGCGCACACCACTAATTCCACTCAACTCACCTGGTAATCGTGAGGAAAACCCGAAACGCCGTCATGTCTGAGTATGTCGGTCTAGGTAGCAACACTGACACCATCGCCCTCGGTGGCGGCATCGTCCCGGCAACAGCAGCCGACAGAACCCTTATAGTTCGCCACAAAAGTCATTTGGTTTATGTCGCGGTCGTTCTTCTAATGCTCATCGGCCACCATGTCCTCACTGAGGCAGGCGTCCGCGCAGGCGGTGCAGGTCTGGGCGCATTCAACGCAGGCTTTGATACATTCGGTGAGCCTGGATGAATCCACCCCTCCAAGGTCCTTCGGATAGGTTTCGAGCATCGCTTCAACGTGTGTCATGGTGTTTCTCCTCATCGGGTTGCGACTCATCGCCAATCGCTGGCCTCTAACTGAATTACGGGCAGACCAGAGCCCGGTAACGCCGACCGTTGTCGGCATGAAAGGGCATGGTGAAACGCGCAGTACTTGGCGCTGTGAGGAGATTTATGTCCGACTGATCGAAAGAACGATGAGAGATGGTGCTAAATGGTCGAGCTTCTCCAAGGCCGGGTCGGCCAGTGGCAGAGGAAAGAAACCACTATCACGGGTCTGCCCCATCACCTCCGGAGGACCGTTTCCTCCTCCGGAGGTGATACCTTCTGCACACCGATGACTGCCTTTGGCGTGCTCACCTGCTGGTGACAGCACGCCTGGGCAGACACTGCCCCCTCGGGGCCCGAAGCCATGCTCATTGGACCGGCAGCGATGCTCTCTCCCAGCGATTCGGCATCTACCGCGCGGGTGGTTCGGACAACGGAACCGTGGTGATCCATCTGCAGGCAGAGCACCGCAACTGCCGATGTAGTGAAAGCGATGAACAGCGAAAGACTCAGGACGACCCATATCACCACCCTGGCGGTGATATGCACCCTGTGCCCCGCTGATCCTGTAATAGGAATTCCCTTCGGTCTGCCGGTCAGCTTCTCCATTCCACCCTAAGCGAATGCTCAGTACGCTGACTAGTCACCGGGTCACCGGCATCTGGATGCTCTGGATCTATCAACTGCAAGACCTTGAAGGGACCTTCCTCACCCCGGTCTGAACACACGGGGTCAATCGCGCGGACGTGGACACCGGACCACCCGAAGGCATCAAGGCTCTATTCAAGCCGCTGTTCCAACCGATTCCCTAGCATTGCTCACCGGCGTTATTTTTTCTGTGGTCTTTCCTAAGCGCCAGC
>NZ_JADOUU010000052.1:0-8235 GCF_015751955.1 Arthrobacter sp. CAN_A214 | reverse complement strand
TTTCAGTGGGACGGTCGGCCTGGACGATGTGAGCATCGCGACGGATGGGCCGGAGCTAGGCTTCGGGTATGCCCGATGCTGCCGACAGATCTGTTCAAGCTGCGGAGATGGCAGTCTTTGAACGTAGATCGTTATCTCTCGGTGCGGCAGCGGCCGCAGGTCTTCCCGGGCGTTTCGAATGCTTCCGCAGCGGTGGACTGCGGGCGAGCATGGCAACTGCCAGCCACTATGGTTTCCTTAACATCATCGAGGGTCTGACCCATCAAACGGTCGAGCTACTGTCCGAGGTTCTCAAGACGTTCCCAGAACCGGACCAGGTAACTATCGTTGCGGCATCGCCATCACAGATGCTCGCTGATCAACTCCTTGGCGAGGGATACGCGCCGGCATCCGTCCGACCGATTGCCTACCAGCGCCTGAGTACTTCTATCCGGGTGGGCGGAATCGGCACTGACGCCTGGCAAGTCCAAGAAGTCTCCACCAGGAATGATACGACGCTCTTCTTGGACCTTCTTGAGGTGGGGTACGCCGCAACAAGCGAAATCCGAGCTCTAATCCGCGCGGAGCACGCCCTCCCGATGGTTCGTGGATTCATCGCCTTCCGCAACGAGGAACCTCTCGCCGTGGCGGCCATGTCGCTGCACCCCACCGGGGCCGTACTTGGTGGTGCGTCTACCCTCCCTGCCGCGCGAGGTCGCGGAGCCCAAACTGCCCTCCTGTCACACCGGGTTCAACTGGCGAGAACTCTCGGTCTCCCCTTGGTGACGGCCACCGCAGCGCCCGGAACACCCAGTATCCGAAACCTCGCCAAGTTGGGATTCACCATCGTGGAACGAACAGGCTGGTGCCTTAATGATGCGAGCCGCGCATAAAACAAGATCCCGGCGTTACTGAAAGAACGTGTGCGCGTAAGCAGATGGCCAGACGTGCGCGTTTCGAGGCCATCAAGTCTGCATGGTGAGGATCCGCTTGCGCTCTCCAACGGGCGGCCCACGGTCGTTTCGCCCGTAGTATCTAACCTCATGGAATTACGTCGCCTCACCGAATTCGACATGGATCAGGCGCTGCTCGCCCACGAGGAACTCGCTGCAGAACAGTTCGACTTCCTTTTCAGTTACGACCCCGTTGATGACTGGGCGAACTTCCTGGCAAACCTTGAAGCAACTCGGCAAGGCCGGAATCTTCCCGATGGGCGCGTCCCGGCTACCTTCCTCATCGCAGAAGTCGATGGAAACCTCGTGGGACGGGTTTCGATCCGCCACAGCCTGAACCCGTTCCTTCGGACGGTTGGTGGCCATATCGGGTATGCCGTCCGGCCCCGCTTCAGGCGCCAGGGCTACGCCCACCAAATCCTGACTCTTTCACTCGTTCAAGCAAGAGAGCTCGGTATTAGCCGTGTGCTTTTGACTTGCGATGCCGACAACATCGCCTCCAGGACAACCATCGAGAAATGTGGTGGCGCGCTCGAAGCGAGCCCGCTGGCCGGATCAGATGTACCGGGCAAACTTCGATACTGGATCGACACCTAACCGCCACCACCAGTGTTGCGCACCTGATGTTCCTGTTCCCCGGCGAGAGACAGGACCGGTTCAGGCACGAGAAAAGTTTCAGGTCCGGGTTAGATTCATGCCATGGATCCTGCGCCAATCTCCGTTCGACCGGCTGTCGATAACGACGCCGGGCGCCTAGCTGAGATTCACATAGCAGCATGGCGAGCAACGTATCGAGGAATCATGACCGACGAGCGTCTCGACGGTATGAGCGTCGAGCGTGCGGCGTCGAACTGGCAACGAAATATCGCCGACCCAGCTAAGGGCACAGAACATTTGGTCGTCGTCTATGACGATTTCCCCGTTGGCTTCGCCATTTTCGGTCCAGCCCCCGACGACAGTGCCCCCGGCACAGGGCAGCTGTACGCACTCAACCTGCACCCCGACTGGTGGGCGCGAGGCCTCGGGTCGACGCTCTTCAGTGCATCCGAACAGAGGCTGGCCGCGCTTGGCTACTGCCGCGCCTTCCTCTGGGTGGCGAAAGGCAATGAACGAGCCATCAGCTTCTACAACAAGCACGGCTGGTTCGACGACGGAGGCATGATGGAAGACGCGCATTTCGATCCTCCGGTCATCGAGCTTCGGCACAGCTGCATCTTCGCTGCCCACTGACCCGGCTGTGGTCCGTCACAAGTAGAGCAGTCAGGGGTACACGGCGGAAAGCGTGGGGAACGATTGTTCTGTGCATGGTCTTCCGTGGCTGACCCAGCCGGTCGAAGGGCCGGTTGCAAGAGCGCCAGAGAACAATGTCCAGTGAGATTCGCGAGGGAGTATGCATGCGCTTGGAATGGGAAGGCTTGGTCAACGCCCGGGATCTTGGAGGTATTGCCCTGCAGGGTGGGGGACGGACCCGCAGTGGTGCCTACATCCGCGCAGATCATCCATCCCATCTGACACCGACGGGGTGGGGGCAACTCCGTCGCTACGGCGTGCGGACGATTGCTTCGCTGGAGACTGGTGGCCTGGAAGGCGAGGAGGCTATTCGTTCAAATCGTCCCGTCGTTCCCCCAGCTGATCTGACCGCCGTGGTGCTGCGCATCCCGGTTGAAGATGCGACCGATACTTCGTTCATGGACCGGTGGGCAAGGACGGGCCTGTGGGGAACGCCGTTGTACTTCTCGGAAGCTCTGAACAACTGGCCGGCGATGTATGGAGCGGCGATCAACGATCTCGCCCGGGCGGAGGGCCCTGTCCTGATGCATTGCGGGCGCGGCCACGACCGCACCGGCATCATGGCACTGCTCCTGCTCACTCTTGCCGGAGCGACGGTCGAGGGAATCACCGAGGACTACCTCCTAAGTGGTCGCAATCTCGAGTCGCGAGAGCCACGGTCCGTCGAACTACTCGAGGGCTCACTACGACAAGCAGGCGTAAGCGCCCATGAAGCTATTGGTACCGCGATCGACGTGGTGGACGATGTTTGGTTGTCGCGAGCGAAGGTCACCGAGGGTTCGATCAGCGCTATCCGAGCCGACCTCGCCGGCTGAAACACCGGCCTGACATCTGATTTGTTAGCGGGTTCGCTGTGAGTGGGCGTTCGTATCGAAAGTCGGCGGTTCGAGGCGGTCGTCCTAACCGACGGATCCTGAACGATCAGGTAAGCGCTTCTTCATCGGTCAGTTGATCGTTGTCCACATTGGCGTCTCGGAACTCCGAGAACAGCAGCATTGAGGCTGAAAGCACCATCACTCCGGCGGCGGCCCACAACGCGATAGATGAGTTTGTGAGGGTGGCAAGGGCACCGCCGAGGGGTGCGCCAAGAACAATCATTCCCCGGTTCATCGAGCGCCTCGTGGCGCTCATCCTTGCGATGAGCTTGTCAGGCGTCACCGGCTGCCAGTACCCCATCTCCAATGGGCCCTCGACACCCATCGACAGCCAGAAAAAGAACTGCCCTCCCGCGGCGACAGCGAATGCCGCCCACAGTGCTACCGGCCAGTCTGCAGGGGAGCCATATGCCTGATCAGTCAGTGGGCCGTCAGCCACAGCAACAGCGACCAGTGGGGAGAAGGCGATCAGCGCAAGCGCTACCGGCTGGATGAGCCGGGCGATGATCATCGTTCTGCCGGTACCCCACCGCGCGCCGATGCGTATGGAGAGAAGCGTTCCCACGACGGAGCCGACACCTGCACCGGTGAGGACCAGGCCGAGTCCCAGCGCACCGAGCTTCAGATCGTTCAGAACAAGTGCCGGAAGAACTGCGCCCATCATGGCGGAGCCGATGAACCAGGCATGGCTGGACCAGGCCAACGGTCCGAGCCGCGGGTGACCATAGATCCAACTAAGTCCCTCACCCACCTTGCGACGCACGGTGCCGTCCATGCGTACAGGTGGCTTGTCGGTAGCCGCATGTTTCAGGGACAGCAGGACCACTGCGGACACGAAGTGCGTGACAGCTCCCAGGAGAAGAGCGAAAGGAGCTGTCACCAGGGCGACCAGGCCGCCGGCTACCGCACTACCCGTGGTCTGAGCGACCGTGTGGCCTTGCCCCCGTTGAGTGGACATCTCAGAAGAGAGAATGTTCATTATGGGAAAGACACGTCGGGAGTTCACGCCTGAGTACAAGGACGAGGCGGTGAAGCTGGTGATCAATACTGGCAGGCCGGTAGCGACCGTCGCCCGGGAGCTTGGTATCAACGAGGCATCGCTTGGCCGGTGGGTCAATACGTTCAAGGCCCGCAACGACACCGCTGAGACCGTGGTGACTGAGTCTGAACGGGCCGAACTGCTCAGGCTGCGCAAGGAGAACGCGGACCTGAAATTGGATCGGGCGTTCCTAAAAAAAGCGTCTCTCTTCAACGCCTAAGGAAGCTTCGGATACGAACGGCAAGCGTTCGTCCTGATGCACGCGGAGAAGACCAGTTTCAGTGTTACCCGCATGGCCCGGTTGCTGGAGGTGTCCCGGTCCGGGTACTACGCCTGGGCAGTGCGTACTCCCTCGCTGGCCGAGGTTCGGCGGGTGCATATCGAGCAGAAAGTCGCCTTCCTTCACGGCGAGTCCGACGAGGTCTACGGGTCGCCACGGATCCTGGCGGACCTGCGGGCTGAGGGCGAGATCGTGTCCCGCAAAACGGTCGCCAAAACGATGCAACGCCTCGGATTGGCCGGTATCTGCCCGAAGAAGTGGAAGACCACCACGATCATCGACCACGCCGATGCGTATCCGGTCGATGTGGTGAAACGACAGTGGGATACCGGGGCCCTGAACCAGGTGTGGGTCGGTGACATCACCTACCTGCGCACCTGGGAGGGCTGGGTGTATCTGGCGACCGTCATCGATGCCCACTCCCGCCGCGTGATCGGTTGGGCGATCGCCGAGCACATGCGCACCGACCTGATCCAGGATGCCTTGCTCATGGCCATGACGCTGCGCGGGGACAGGCCCGCGCAGGTGATCTTCCACAGCGACCGCGGAACCCAATACGCCTCAGCGCAGATCACCGCGTTTACCGCCGCCCACGGCATCACCCGCTCAATGGGACTGACAGGCATTTGCTGGGACAACGCGATGGCTGAAAGCTTCTTCGCGACGCTGAAGACCGAGTTCTACCACCGCCGTGTCTGGCCCACCCGAGCCCGCGCGGCCCGGGAAGTCGGCGCGTGGATCGAGGACCGCTACAACCGGCGCCGCCGGCACTCCTCAATCGGCAATGTCAGCCCCGTCGACTTCGAACTGCAATACTCAACCCAAGCCGCAGAGATCCAACTCCCCGCTTAACCCGTGTCCACGAACCGGGGTCAAGGCCAGTGTCGCTTTGCTGCAGCCGGGCATTGGCGCGGGTGAGCAGGGGCCTGGAGACGAGTTGCGGCAGGAAAGATTGATAGGCGGCGTCGCTCATCAACGCCAACGTTCCAAAGCTGAACACCAGCACCATCACCGTAGGAACGTTGAGCAAACCCAGGACCCCCAGCAGGCACAGCGTGGCCAGCACCAAACCCCGTCCGACATCACCAGTGATCAGAACGGTGCGGCGCCGGAACCGGTCCACCCAGATACCGGCGAGCAATCCGAACAATAGGTAGGGCGCCCAACGTGCAGCATTGACCAACCCTTGGTCGAAGGCAGTGCCATTCAAGGACACCAGGATCAAAACCGACAGCGCCACGGTCGTGATGTAGGTGCCGAAATCCGAAACGGTTGAAGCGGACCAGAATCGTACGAAAGCGGAATTATGGCGCAGTTTCATCTTTGATGTGAGGGCGGACTGGCGGCAGTGCAGCCCAGACCCCCGTCCTCCTCTCAACCGCGCGTGAAGTTCACGGCTTACCGGTCGTCATTTCCACAGAGTACCCAGTCGAATACCAGCAGCCCCCTTGGCGCGATGAGCGTTTGTAAGCCAATCGCTTCGCGGGTGCACGAGCAGTGCCTGCCTCGCTGGAGCGCGACCGTCAATCAGCTTCCTATTGACGGTTGATCATCCATGGACGGTGATGCTCGCCAGGAGCGAATCCTAAATCGGACGGACGGAACCGGCTGACGAGAACGCGCTGAAGATTCCCACCGATTGATTTCGCAAAACGCTCATTCAACCTTCGCGCGGCGACGTTGTCGTCGAGAGTGGCCATCGCGATGTTGCGTTGCGGCTGCCATCCGGCGGCCGCGCTGAGGAGTGAGAGTCCTACCCCTCGTCGCCGTGCGGAGGGAACTACTGCAACCAGCTGAATGAACAGCGGGTCCGAATCGGTTCGACCCGCGAGCACACAACAAAAGCCGACAGGATAATCAGCGATCTCTGCCAACAGAACGAGATGCTTCCCAATCTTCGACACATTGTCCTCGACAGAGTGAATGTAGGTTGACTCGCAGTCCGCCTGCATCCATCGCATCCAGCAACCGTCTCGCACTGTCTGTTCCGCCTCGCGGATCAGGACCTCCGAAGGTGGCAAAGCCTCTAACTCTTGCTTCCATGCGCCGAACCCTGGTTCGTGGAACGGGGAGGAGGCATTGAACATACCCGAACGCTATCAACGACGGATGGTCATTTCCGACCCGGACTAAGCGGGCGGCTCGTCTGGTCACCTCTCGACTTGCGCCCGTAGGACGGTTGTTCAGCGCGCGCACTGACTTAGATCGTTTGAGTCCAGCCCGCGTCGTGGCGCTAGTGTACGTTCAATTTGCACGATGAGAATGCGCGGAAGGGTGAGACCTGCGTGCGCCCACGCAGACTGCAGACTGGCCATCTGCAGTCCAAGCAAAGGATGGTGAAATGGCATCCCGGTACTGATCTTCCCTCAGGGTCAAAGCCTTCATGCCGCCGAGTGTATGCCGCTCCTCATCTCATCAGCGAAGTGTCCACAAGACGGTCGGCCTGCGCCTGTGCAGGTGACCTTGAGTATTTGTGCAGACGACTGCGAGAACCGACAACCGTCTCGAAACCCTGGAGATACGAGGCGTCTCGCGGCGTAGCTTCAGATGCTGTCCGTGTTGGCGGAACCATCAGGACCCTAAATTCTCATATCTATGCCTCGAAACCCTATGCTCGGATCAGCGTATGAACCCTTAGATACGAGACACCTGGAGTGATATGGCGAAGCTGATCGGATACGCACGAGTCTCTACCCGACCGCGGTCGACGGATCGGCAGGAGGCGGATCCGCTCGCCGCCGGGGTGCGGCGCGATGACTTGTACGTTGACCAGGGAGTATCAGGTGCGCAAGCGACAAGACCGCAGTTCGACCGGGCGCTCGACGCGCTGGAGGCGAAGGACACTCCCGTGGTGACGACCCTGGACAGGCTGGGACGCTCGACGCAGAACATGCTCGATTTCGCCAAGGAGCTCCGTGGCCGGGGCGCCGGCCTTCGGGTGTTGAACCTCGGCGGCGGAGACGTCGATACGTCCACCCCGATGGGCTCGATGCTGTTCACGATCATGGCGGCATCGGCGCAAATGGAACACGACATCAAGCGCGAGCGAATCGTCGACTCGATCGGGAAGCGGCGGGAAGCCGGCAAGGATCTTGGAGGAAGGCCACGCCTGATCAGTGACAGCAAGATCCGAAACGCTCTCCGACTCGTGGAAGGTGGAGAACCAGCCACGCAGGTCGCCCGCGACCTCGGCATGTCCCGCGCAACCTTCTACCGCCGGTCACGCGAACTGAACACGAAGTAGAACACGCCACATACCGGTGCGAGAATCGCGCCACAAAGCGATGCGATTCACAGGTCCGTGCACGGCTTTTGCAACAGGGACGGTCGAGGGTCTAGACATCCTGCAACGTCGGTCCGGCGCGTAGTTCACGGGGGAGTCCTTCGCCATGCAAGTCTCACCGGTGCTGTCCGGCGTATTGAGTGGCAATCTGGTGCCCCTCGGAGACGAGGCGCGGTGGCCCTGCTCAGGAACGTCAGTGGCTAGTTGTAAACCTTGTTTACCACCGACAAGGAGAGGCCTAGGTAGCAACCATCAAACAGCAACCACACCCGTCCGGGCAGGTTGTCTCCGTGCGACTTTCACCGGACATCATCAAACGGATTGACGCCCTGGCCGAACACACGGGCCGCAGCCGCGGACTCTACATCCGCCTCGCGTTAAGTGCATTCCTTCCGCAACTCGAGGAAGATCACTGGAACCAGAAGACAGCCCGCTACGAGCGGGAGGGCTTCGATCGGGACTTCGAACAGCTCACGACGCACCTCATGGACGAACCGGAACCCAGCCCTTGAACCAGAATGTGCTGCCCGTTAACG
>NZ_JADOUU010000051.1:0-8394 GCF_015751955.1 Arthrobacter sp. CAN_A214 | reverse complement strand
GAACTTCCATCATCGGAAGGCCTCGACCTCTATCTCGTCACCGACGCGCCCGCCCCGGCTACACCCCGCCTGCACTCTCGTTTGCGATGAGCCGGATTACCTCTGCCTGCGGTGGGCTCCTGGTGTCAGGATGGAGGCAGAAGACGTCCATTCCACGATCGCCGCGGTCGCTGATGCCTCACCTGCGGGGAAAAGGCCCTTGCTGGTACACATCGGGTTAGTGGAGCAGATCACTGTTGGGGCGAAGCAGTTACTCATCGAGGACACCTGCTCAACGCGCACCGCCGTCGTCGGTGTCGATGAGGTAGGAAAGGTGCTCACCGCGTTCAACTACCGCTCCGCCACTCCCAGCCGGTACTTCGTTGAGGAATCCGACGCCGTCGCCTGGCTTACCCAGAAAGCCGTCCCTGAATCCGCTACCACGGCTGCCGCCGCGGAATCGTTCACCGTGGAAATGCGTGGGGAGGTTCTGTGGGTGCAATGGCAGGCTGATGAGAGTGTCACCGATGCCGATGCAAGTGCGTTACTGGAACGAGCCAGGCAGATGATTCCATTGACCTGCCCGCCGATGCTCCTTCAGCTCAACCACATGGTCTCGCTCACCGAGGGCGCCCTGCACGCCTTCGGTGCGGGGTTGGACATCGCGGCCCTGGCCATCGTCGGAACCGGGGCCAGTGACAAGGTCATCACCGCCTACTACAAAATGCTCCACCACCCGCCCTATCCGACCCAGTACTTCGAAACCGTCAGCGACGCTCAAGACTGGCTCACCCACTGCTTCCAGTGAACAACGGGCACGAAATACGGGACATCGTCCTTCACGAAGCAGAGGGAGTGCCGGTCGACAGGATAGTTTTCCTTTCCAATACTGCTGCACCGGCTGATCTCCCACGGGCGGTGGGTGAACACGGCAACTCCTGGTACATCCTCACCCGGCCGGGCGGCGATCCTGCGGGCACCTGCACCTCCAGGACGCCACGGACTTTGCAACACCTGCCGACTTCCACGCCAGCATCTGATGGTAACTTGCGTCTTTGACCCAAGATCAGCCGCGGTAATAGTCACCCGGTTCGGGTGCTGCTGAAGCGGATCGATGCCTACGGGCAGGGGCCGACCATTCCGTCGAATACAAGCTGAGGCGGTTGAGCAGCCCAGTTCTTCACCGTGTAGGTGAGATACACCTGCAGCAGCTTGCCCCCCAGTGCGCGGGTGAATCCCTTGCAGAATTGAGCCCATACCGCTCACCTGTGAGCGACCATCTAATCATGGCCTCAGCGCTGTTTGTGCGGGCGGCTTCTCCGGTAGGTTCTCGAGTCCTGCGCCTACAACGAGAGGATTACGATCTTGGTCAGCCTGCCTGTTGTGCCCGTCGAAGGAAGGAGTCCAAGACCTTTTCGGCCCCTCCGAAGTTGAGCCCGCCGGTTGTCCTTCCCGTGGGGATCGCTGTGCCGCGGAGTCGCTGGCCCAGGTAGATGAGCGCTTCAAGGGCTTCCGAGAGGTCGCCTTCGGCTTCGCCGGTGCGGCGGAGAAGCCGACCATACAGTGCCTGTAACGCCGCACCGGGGCTGCAGGCCAACTCCCGGTGGAATGTCCGCCGGCATTTGTCATAGGCAGTCAATCCTTCAGCGTAAAGCCCCGCGAGTTCATATCCGGCCACCAGTGCGGTCCAGGCCCGTTCGTTCAACCCGTCCGCAGACAGGGCTGCCTGGGCCCAGGTGATGGCTTCAGTGGGGAGACCCAGGACGCTGGCTGTTTCAGCCGCCCGGATCTGCAACTCGAGCCGCTGCTCGGTAAGGCGCAGTCGTGCCTCATTCGCCCACTCGGGAACCACCTCGTCTCCCAGCAAAGGTGCCGCCGACATGTCCAGGGCACTGCGCAGTAACGGATACGCGGTCGCTGGAGGAGCCGCGTCGGCGTCGCGGATCAGTTGATGGAACTTCTCGAGATCGGAATCGACGAGATGCGTGTCTAAAACATAGCCGCCGTTGGCCGTGCGCAGGGGACCGGTTCTGGTCCGGCCGGGCTGGATGAGCCGCCGCAGGGAACATACGTAGCTTTCCAGGGTGGCCACTGCCCCGGCTGGCGCGCGGCTTCCCCAGAGAATCTCAATCAGCCGGTCCTTCGACACACCGGTGCCGAAATTCATCAACAGTATCTCGAGGATGTGTCGGGGCTTGCATCCACCCATGTCGGCCGCCGTTAGGATGACATCATCACGGTGAAGGTTGAAACTGCCGAATAGTTGCACGTATACAGTCGGTGTGACCTCAGGGTTGAGCTCCATGAACATACTCCGGAATCAAGTCGAGCGTTTCGAACGAAACGTTTCAGATTGGAGAACCTACTGCCCTAGGAGACTCCCCTGATTTCTCACCTACTGTGACATCAGCCGAATGGAGTGAACAATGAGATTCCCTACTCGACTATTGCAAACGTGCGAATATGAGTGCGCCACCTCATGCTTGAAGGTGAAACTAAGTATCGAACAAGTAGCCCAGCGAGTAACTTTCTATCACTTAGGCAACTAGCAGGCGCCTTACTACCGAGGCAGGTCGAGCGTGCACCAGCGAGGCGATGCGAGTCCCTTTTGGCTCCGCGAGTCCAAGCCCTTTCCTTATCCATAGGAGATGACGGGTGCCGCAATGACGCTGTTCTAGATCGTGGGCGGGGCACCCGTCACGCTGGTCCTACTTTTCCCTCATCCCGCGTCCTGCTCGGTAGGCGGTGCTGCGGCATTTCGAGGACAGTGCTTCCATGCTTCTCGGTCGAGCGGACTCTGCCCTGTACCAAGCGAAAAGCCAAGGGCGTAACTGCGTAGCATGGGCAATCCGGTCCTGACAAAGGAATCTGCTGCGTCATCGGCACCCTCAATCCAGCGCTTCCGGCTCCCATTGCGCCGCGGAGAGGGAAGGACCTGCCAGGCGTTCTTCCTGTATCGGTAGGGCATTACTTGGATTGCAACATGGTGCCGCCACGCTGTTGTTCTGTTACCGGGCGCCGAGCGGCAATTTTGGCGGCGTAGGCACTACTACTGCCAGGGCGGCCTGAGGGAAAGTGCTCCTTCAGATGTCCGATTTTTCGATTGCATTTGTTATCCTTCTGTTTTGGATTCCGGGTCAAGACACTGGCTCGGGTCGAGTACGTCGAACGGCCAATGCCATGTCCCTGTCCATTGAATCTTCAACGCCTCTCTCGGCCGTCGAAGCGAGCATCCAGTACTTCATCGATTGCCCCACCGGTACTGTCGAACACTACTTCGGGTCCCCGGCCTTCAACTGGTCCGATGAGCTTTACCGCATTCACGGATATGAACGCGGTGACGTCGTTCCGACTCTTGACCTGGGTCTTTCTCACATCGAGCCCGAGGACCGTGCGGCCGCGCGGGCGTTGTGGGAGAGCCTGTCCACCGCGGGCGGCCCGCTGTCGGCATACTTGTCCCTCCGTGACGTCGCTGGGCAGGTCCGCAAGGTCCTCATTTCCGGTGACCTCATTCGCGAGGACGAAACCGCGATCGGGGTGTGGTGTCTGGTCGTGGATCTGACCCGCTCCATTCATGTGGATACACATCGACTCGCCAATCAAGCTGTCGCCGCGTCGGCGTTGAATCGTGCCGTGATCGAGCAGGCGAAGGGCATCCTCATGGGCCGCGTCGGCCTCAATGCAACGGAAGCGTTTGAGCGCATCAGTCAGCGCAGCCAGATGACGAACCGGAAGGTTGTCGTCGTCTCCCAGGAGATCATCGATCGGGCTCATCAAATCAATCAGGGCAGTCAGCATCAATCCCGAGTCCAATCTTTGCTGGAACTCTTCCCGACACCCTAAAACTTGTCGGGACCGCCGATGACCCAGCCCACCCGGTAGTTTCGAGTCTGCCATGCACGAGTTCAACCTTCCGGTACTAATTACGAGAGATGCTGATGGACGCCCACTCCTCCCCGAATGAAGTTGCTCCAATCATCGGGCGCGCCAAGGGACTCCTCCTTACTGAACAGACCGCTCAACAGGCTGTGTCCGCTTTGGCGATCGCGGCCAAAGACGCCGTACCCCATGCAATTGGGGCCGGGGTAATTCTCGTCAGGGATGGCCAACCCACTAGTGTCGGGGCGACGGATACGTTGGTACTCCAGGCCGATGAACTGCAATACGAGCTCGGTGAGGGCCCATGTCTCAGCGCTTGGTCCGAAGGCGAAGCCATGCATGTCAAGGACACTGCCGCCGACCAGCGCTGGCAGGAGTGGAGCTCAGCAGCAACAGCGGCAGGGGTGCGCTCCTGTTTTAGTGTCCCGCTGATGCAGGGGCCGCATCAGCTCGGCGCGATGAAGATCTACGCTGCAATTCCTGGCGCCTTCACGGACCAGGACCAGAAACTACTGGCTCAGCTTGCTCTGTCGGCAGGAGTCCTGCTCGGACATATCCAGGCCAGTGACACGCCTCAACGCATCAGTGAGACTTTCAAGGAGACCCTCCGGTCTCGAGACACGGTCGCCACCGCCCGCGGAATCATCATGGAACAGCAAAATGTCCCAGAAAACGAAGCATTCACCTATCTTCTACAGAAAGCCGGAAATGAGGGTTTGTCACTCCACGAGCTCGCCCAGTCCGTCCTCCGGCGTGACTCGCGTCCAGACACCCCAAGCACCGCATCGTGAATCAGGACGGAGCAGATACATCGATTGAGGAGAAGCAACGTCGACGGATCGGCCATGCAATGACACAATCGGGCCTGAGCCTGCCCGAGGTGTGGCTGCGCTATTTCTCCCTTACCGGGGAGGTTGACGAATACGAAATCGATGCTTACCTCAATAGGATGATCCTTTTACCCCTGTTGCAGTGCGACATCCTCGCCCACGCCATCAACGAACTCATCGATGAGCTACCACCAGCGAATCATGCGCCCTACCGCAACGAAATAAACCCCTGATTCCAGCCCATCGGAGCGCAGAACGCGCCCCTTCGAGTAGGTGGTTGATGAAAGGCGGGACTGCCCCCGGATTGGTTGATTCGGGGTTTGATAGTTGGGAGCTTCTCCCTCTGCGCGGGTGGCCGAACTGTGTGTCCAACCTGCACGCTGAATTTCGATCGGTAGTCCAAATAATTCGGCACTCGACGACGGTTTCGTTCGCGCTATTACCGGTGCCTGAATTCGGATCGCATTTGGAGTATCTAATTCATGCGTGCGAATGTCGTCATTCAGCAAAGTGATAGGGAACCGCAGATTTCGCCATCGGGTTCGCCTGCCTGAGCGCGGGGGTCTTGCAGCGAGCCCCTCGATCCGGAAGCTGGCATCACCACAGAGGAGAGGAACCGTCAAGGAATGTCCTACTGCTTCCCGTATCTGCGGTGGACTGCCTGTTTACTGACGCCCAGACACAGAGCGATGGCTTCCCAGGAAAGCCCTGCTTGCCTCGCCTTCCGAACCAACGCGGCTTCAGCGCGCCCGACTTCTTTGTTCAGTTCAGCGACGGCATACAGCGCTGCGGCGGGCCCTTTGCCATCCATCGATCCGATCAACGTTTTCATTCGATCAACCTCCATGTGTCAACATTAGTTGACGCATGGAAGTCGATCAAGCAGAACGATTCAGAGTAGCAGTCGACATTCAAACAAGTTCCTCCGTCAACCGGTAGTCTTACGCCGGCTGCCGGCGTGACTCATGAAGCACGCGCTCATTCCCCGTCCCGGGAACTTATGGAAGCAACCACCACCGAGCCGGAGAGGTATCGACGCACGTCGGGCTGACTCGGTGCCGGAAACCTGTTGGCCGAGCTCAAGGATGCTGCCGACGTCGCCAATCGCCTCGACCGAAAAATGGAGCGCCTGCACGAGGTGGTCGAAAACCCGCAGCACACCCGAAATGCCCAAGCAGCTCCTCCAAGCATCGAGTCCTCCAAGGAACTGCTCGAAAGGATCACCCGTGCACTGAAGAGCCCTCAAGCCCTCAAGCCACACCGTGCCCGCGGTGTCCGCATCATCTCTAGGATCAGGGAATTTCGAGGACAGCGTAGTGGCCTCCGACATTGATGGCATTGGCCACCGCGTCTCGGCGCGGGCTTGGTATACCCCTAACCAACTCCAGCCCGCCTTTTTCCCAAGCATCCCGGCGCTGGACGGTTGACGGCTTACCTCTCGGTACGAGGGCCGCGCGCCGAAGATTCTTTACCCCGACACGGCAGCCGCGGAGTGCTCACCGCGTTCGCCGGGTTATACGTGGGGTGATGGCGTGCGCATTACCTGCCATCCGGGTCCACGAGGAGTTATCGGTTCGTCAATTCGGACTCCCTGTTCTGCAGTTCGTGCAGGCTGGTCGCGGTTTGTAAAGGCGAGGATTCCCGCAGCAACCGTTGCGGGATCACTGTGGTGCACTGAATGTGGATTGCCGGGAATTTCCAGCAGTTCCCCGTGTTGCGCGGTGTCTGCCAGTGTCCGCGACCAATGGGTGCCGGCGATCAAGTCCCGGGTTCCTCGCATGATCAAAACCTTTTGTTCGACCATGGGAAGTCGTTCTTCGAGGCGATACGCCAAGGCAACCGCGAGTTCGGCGAAGTACCAGCGGGGGCCGCAGCGCAGGACATCCAAGAACTGCACGGCGTTAAGTGGCGGTTTTTCCAAGGTGGAATTCACCCCGAGGCGGAGGGCTTGCTGGAGTGCGGTGCGTCGTTTGACGTCGACTGCTGCACCAATCAGGACGAGCTCGGTGACCAGATCTGGGCGGGTGATTGCTAGTTCGGTGGCGCTTTGCACTCCCATGGAGTGACCTACCACGGTGCAGGAGTTCACTCCGATGTCGTCCAGGAGGGCGCCGATCAGATCCCCGTTGGCAGAGTTGGACATCTCTTCTGCCGGTGTGGCGGTCCACCCGTATCCGGGTAGATCGATGAGATACGTGTCGCCATGATCGGCCAGCACGGAGGCGAGGCGTTTGAAGTAGCGGTGGGACATGCCGATTCCGTGAATGAGGACGAACACCCGCTGCGATACCGGTTTGCCGGGATCGGCATCCGATTCGCGGGCACGGGTGTGCATCATGGGATACGCGCGGCACTGCCGGTCACCGATCGTGATGCTGTAGAAGCCAGGGATGTCTGAGGCAGAGGTTGCGCCGCTGCGCCCGCTGACCATTACGCGGAGACGGGTGAGAATGGTTCGAGCCTTTCGTTGGGCAGCGCCGGGGGATTCTCCAGCTGGGATAGAGCGGGGCGGTTGTCCTCGCGGAGAAGGGAGAGGATCGCCCCGGTAACCGCCCGGGCACCTCCGCGGTGGGCGGCGTGAGGTTGCTCGGGCGCCTCCACGAGCCTGCCGTCCTGTGCGGTGGCGGCCAGGCGCAAACACCAGTGGTGCCGTGCCACGGGGTCATTGCTGCCGCGGATGATGAGGACCGGTTGGATCACCAGCGGAAGACGTTCGTGGATGCGGTAGTTGAGCATCACGGATAATTCAGTGAAGTACCAGGGCAGGCCGCAGCGGGCATAGTCCGTGAGGACCATGAGATTGGTCAGAGGCCGCTCCCTCAGGCTGTCCAGACCGAGGGTGAGGGCATGCCACATGACGGAGCGGCGGGCCGAATCCGTGACCGGGCCGATCAGGGCCAGCGAAGAGACCAGGTCGGGGCGTTGCAGGGCGAGTTCGGTGACGAACTGGGCGCCCATCGAGTGGCCGATGAGCACACAGGACCGGATGCCCTCCGCGTCCAGTGCTTCGGCGATCACGGCCGCGTAGTCTTCGACCTGCAATTGCTGTTCTGGTCTAGGTGTTCCTCCGAAACCGGGCAGGTCCAGCACATAAGTGTGTCCATGGTGGATAAGTTCGGCCTGTAACCGGTCGAAGTAGCGGTGGGACATGCCAATGCCGTGCACCATCACGAAGATCGGGGCTGCCGCGTCCGCCTGTGGCATCGTCGTTGAGTTGACACGGCACGCCCGCCCATCAACGTCAGTCAACGGATTCCACCGCACTTGCAGGAAGGGTGTCGTTTCCCGGCGGGTGGAGGATGCTGGGGTCGTATGTTGCGACGGCTTCGAGTGCGTCCAGCACTGCCAGGGGCGCCAGGTCCGCTACGGCGGACACCACGGCGATCGGCTCTCCGTGGGCGACAGCATCAGCGATCGCTTTCTCCAGTTCCTGCGGCGCGTCCGCCAGCGAGGAAAGCATGAAGGCCTGCAACGGTCCAGTGGATCTTGATTCCGCCGCCGTGATGATCTTTTCAAGGTCCTTACCGGTCATGGTCATTCACCTGTCAGTTCTAGCAGGGGGAGGAAAGGAGCCAGGAAGGGTGATCATGGCCGGTGATACTGAACAATTCATGGTCGTCGGTATTTGTTGATGAGGGGGCAGTCGAAGGGGTCGCGGGCTGAGAGTCCTACCTGGTTGAGGTATTTCACGACTGCGCCGTAGGAT
>NZ_JADOUU010000050.1:0-8453 GCF_015751955.1 Arthrobacter sp. CAN_A214 | reverse complement strand
GATCATCACCTCTGATACTTCGGTCGTGAAGTCGTTCACGGCCATCTCCTCTCGGATCAGGCCAGACCCTCACACACCGTTATTCAGACAGTCCCCCATACCGCTGATGAGCAACGAATGGGCAACCAACCAGATCGAGCCCGAACGCAACGCCGCACAGGGTGCGTGGCTTGAACCATCCCAGCACCAGGCGTACAGCGCCCCCAGCATCGTTGCAGCCCCCGGCGATGTCTCCCAAGATGTCGCGGACGGCAAAGCGATCCGCGCCTACGACGTCAGTTGGCGCTGGATCAGCCGCGACGATGAAGAACTCACCGCCACCGGACGGCAAATCGTCACCATTTACCTCGAGCAGCACGACGGCCGCTGGGACGTCGTCGGCAACCAAACACAGGACATGGGCTCATGAGCGACACAAACCAGAATTGTTGCGACACACCCGAGAAATGCCGAGACCGGTACCGCTATTTGTGGAATGGTCAGACTATGAGCCAGGACACTCGCCACATGCCAAAGCTGGACGGTAATCGCGTCGCTCTGCGAGGACGGGTTTTTCCCGACCAGCACAGCCGCGCTACTGCAGCTGCGAAAGAGTGTCACCTCTCCCTTAGCGACTATCTTGGGGCACTGATCGATAAGGCTGCTGGGCTTCCCAACAAGATTGACAGCGACTATCAGGAGGCTTTGACCTTCACAAAAGCTAGTTAAAACAGAAGGCCCGCCGTAGCGGGCCTTCTCATATTCAAGTTTCCAGCTCTACACCGGACCATCCGACCAAAGATCCCCGGTGAAGGGCTCAACCCGACACGTCCTTTTTAGGTCGTATCGACTATCGAAAGCATACACCGAGTGTTGCAAGCCCCTCCAGTTTTTAATCCCGCGCCGCGCCGAATGGATTTACCATCTGCTGCGTGGGTGTTGGCGCCGTTGGTCGCGGGTCAGCCTGTGTACCGGGCTGGCCGTTGGATTGGTGATCGTTTCCAGTACCCGCGGCCGCGCACACCGCTGCGCATCACTGGCACTCTTCCGACGGTTCCGGCCGCCGTCCTGATCCACGACGTCGACGGTTCCGTGCGCACGCTCTGCCTCGATCTGGACACGTCCAAGGCCCGCAAAGCCGTCGTCGACGACGACGCCGTGCGCCTCGCCGGCATCCTCGACTCAGTTGGCCTCTCCTACGTGAAGGACCAGTCCCCCAGCGGAGGCCTACACCTGTACGTGCCGCTACAGGAAGCGATCACCGCGGTCGAGGCCCGCGAATTCGTGGAAGCCCTCACGCTCCGCGCACCGAGCCTTGACCCCAGCCCGCACCAAAATGTCACCGACGGCTGCATCCGTGTTCCCGGATCCGCACACAAGAGCGGCGGCCACCAAACACTTATCACTCCGCTGACGGACGCCTACGGCATCCTGACCCGCCGTAACCCCGCTAAGGCACTCACTGCGCTGCGGAAAGCCATCGCGCCGGAGCTGTACCGGATGGAGCAAAAAAAGCGGCGCGGCCAGGCACACACAGTAACCGCCACAGCAGCCCTCCAAACCCCCCTTGTGCCCGGCGGTGTACCGACAGTCCGTAATGACTCGCCGCTGCGGGTTGTGGCCCGTACCGGGCTGTACGACACCGCCAGGTACGCCAGCGACTCCGAGGCCCGCATGGCGGTCCTGAATCACTTCGCCGCCTGTCACTGGACCGCCGACCACGTCCAGGCCGGCATGGACGGCCAGTACGCCGGCCTCGCCGCCCTCTACGGGGACAAGGCCGAGCGGCTGCTGCCCATCGAATGGGCCAAAGCCCAAGCCTGGACAGGCGTGAAACCCACCCCTCAGCGAGCAAGCCAGAGGACTGCGCATAATTCCGACACAAGCCCTACGCAACTCACGGGGGGCAGCCCAAACCTCAGCTCGAACGCCATTCACCAGCTTGTGAACGATCTTGAGAATGTCCTTTACGCAGTCCTGGATCACCGACTAAAAGGTTACGGTCGAGCAGGCATCAGTTTGCGGTTCCTTATCCGGGCTGTCTTGGCATACATGCGCACTAATCAGACCAACCTCCTCGACATCGGTTGCCGGTCTTTCGCTGTCGCACTTGGCAAGAACCACGACACCATTGCCCGCCTTCTGCCGGCACTGGAGAAGGCATCAGCAGGCATCTTCACCCGTGTCGATCGTGGACGCGGCCGTAACGCCGACACCTACTTTGTGCAGCTGCCGAAGGAGTTTAAGCAGCTTGCCCGCGACCTCACTTGGCGCAAGGGCAAGATCCACGCCATTCGGCCCGTCTTTCGGGTCCTGGGCGACGTCGCAGCCCTCGCTTATGAAGCCATCGAACGCGGACGCTACTCCCCCACCACCACAGACCTCACCCACACCACCGGGATCTCCCGTAGGGCACTCATCGACCACCTGGCCCGAATGGAGACCCTGCAAATGATTCGCCGGCACCACGGCCGATGGGAAATCGTATGCACGACCAGTCTGCAGGACCTCGCCGATCGGCTCGGAGCCACTGAGGACCGCCAGGAACAAATCACCCGCTACCGCCGCCAACGCGCCGCCTGGCACGCCTGGCTCGACCGACACCTCATCCCCCAGCTCGACGAACACGAGCTGTACGACCAGGAGACAGACGAGTACTGGCTCCCACCGATCGAGGATGAGTATGAGCATCAACGCTCCCTGTGGCATGCCGCCAGGCAGGTGGCATGACCTAACTGGATGCTTGGGCACTGTCAGAGCGGCGTGAATGAACTCATTGCAGTTGTGCCGGTCGATAGTCCCCCACGAAGCTGGCGGAACCCGCGTGCAGGGCCGCTTCCAATTTCTTGAGTGACGGTCCTTGCCCACGACACCACTCCCGTCAGGTAGTTCCGTTGCCTCCTGCCCACCTGGGCACGGCTCAAGCTTCCCCACGCTCCGCTGCTTGACCCGCACACACATGGACAGCAGGAACCACGGGCCCGCCTGCACACAACCACCACGTCACCGACATGGGGGCTTCTCACCTCGAGCAGGCGTTGGCTGTGCACAGTCTCGACAGTGGGCGAGTTGATGGTCGGAGGAATTTGGATCACAGCGATAAGGCCCGCCGCCCGGCAGCCCGAGGATCAGTGATCCACATGAATTTTGACCGTTGCAGGATTGGTGCTCCTACTATTGCTACCAAAGTACTACCACTTTAGTAGTAAAGTACTATTAAAGTACTACTTGATTGGTACGATACTAGTGCATAGTGACTGCTGTTACAGTGCGCCTTTTCCTGCGTCACTACAATTTGGAATTACGTCTTCACCATACTACTACCATATTGGTAGCGGTATGGTAGTAAACTAATGTTGCACTAGTACTGTAGTACTACCAAACGACTACTAGAAAGAGCTTTATGATCCTCCTGATTGCTCATCACAAAGGTGGCGTCGGCAAGAGCACCATCGCCGTGAATCTGGCCGTCGAATTCCAGCGACGTAACATGGACCCGTTCATTCTGGAGGCCGATCCGACGGTACATACGTCGACCAACTGGGCCAGAGACCGAGAGGCGGCCGGAGGAGTCCTGGTGCCGACGGTGCAGAAAACCGGCAACTTGCGGCAGACGCTTACCGATCTGGGGGAGCGATACGGGGTGACAATCGTTGACGCACCGGGCAAGGACTCACGTGAGATGCGTACGGCCATGACGGCCGCTGACATGCTGCTCGCACCGATCGAGCCAACACAGCCAGCCCTGGACGTCACCGAGCAACTCGCCAAGGTGGTGGAGGAGGCCCGAGACATCAATCCAGATTTGAAGGTTCTTGCGGTGTTGAACAGGGTGCCAACGAACACCTTCTCGAAGGCAGCCGATCAGGCAAAGGAGTACTTGGCGGCGTTTCCCGAGATTCGTCTGGCGTCAGCCCGGTTGCATGAGCGCAACGCATACAAGGAGGCCCTGGCCGAAGGCTTGGGCGTCGTCGAGATGCGTGACAGTAAGGCGAAAAACGAGATTCAGCGACTGGCAGAGGAGATCCTGGCATGGTGAAGGTACGGGCGCGTAGCACACCACAGCAGGAAAAGGCGGCGGAGGAATTTGCAGCGAAGGCTGAGCAACCAGATCCACCGGTGCAGCAGACGAGGTCGGCAAAGCCCCGGTCCGACATGCCAGCCTGGAAGCGACGCAACAAGGAGCCTAAGACGAGCGGGGCGAACATTCGAGTCAGCCCATCGCAACTCGAGCTAATTCGGCGGGCCGCCGAGATCGAGGAGACCTCGCAGCAGAAGCTGATTGAGAGCATCCTTTGGCCAATCATGGAAGAGCGTTACGGCGACCAGTAGGGGAGTAGTCCTGTGTCTCCAGAACGTAGGAGCCGAAACATAAGGTCGAATCATGTCCATGAATGAACTGCGCAGAACGATCGAGAAAAAGCACCGCGGCACCCTTGGCCGGTTCAAGTGGGCTTTCATGGACGACGCGGCCTTGTTTAGTGAGAGCCGGCGCTATGGGGAAAATCGGACACAGAACATCGGGTCGTTGAAATCGGTTACCGACCGACACGCGGAGCTGAGCTTCGGGGCCGACCGCGCTACCCGCAGCTACGCCACTGAAGTCCCGGGGTTGTCGGGCTTTCGAATCACTCTTTCCATGGCCGGTCATCATCGCATGATGGGCAGTCGTGTCCACTTATCTGTTGAGGAAACCGACGCCTGGTTGTACGCGATCCTCGGGGATGAATGGGCCGATCACAGCTATCACGCTGGAGCGATGACCGGGACCAGCGTAGGAGGCGGCGCGAGCCGCCTCACCACGGTTTATTACCTGTTGTACCTTTCCGAGGACGGGCAACCCATTGCGCAGCCTCCGGTGGCATCGCCATATGATCATGCGCCCGTACAGCCCGAAGCATTCGCCTAGTGTCACCGGCTGACGGGCCCGCGGCGGAGCAGGGCCGCCGGCAGCAGGCCGAAGCCGAAGCCGCTGAGCTGGTTGCTGCGGTCAGTGTTGCGGAGGCCGCCCGCGGTACTGCGGTGGGGCAGGTGGCCCAGCTTCAGGACGCGGTGAAAATAGCTCGGCAGGAGCGTGAGGAAGCGCGGACTGAAACTACCGCTGTACAGGGCACCCTGACTGAGGAACGCCAGGCCAGGAAGCAGGCCGAGGATGAAGCGGCACGGCTCACCACGGTGGTCGCCGAGGCTGAAACGGCTCGCCACGTTGCCCTGACCCAGGTGGAGCAGCTGCAAGCCGGCCTGGACACCGCGCACCGGGATCTTGAGGCGTCCCGATCAGCTGTGGATGCTGCCCGCAGCGAAGCGGCCACCGCAGCCCAGAAAGTGGCCCGGGAGCAAGGCCGCAGGGAACAAGCCGAAGCCGAAGCCACGCGCCTACGAGCCGAACTGTCGGCCGTCCCTGACCAGAACCGGAAAAACTCCCCGGGGGCGTGATGAAGGGAAGTAGTGAAGGGACACCAGGGAAAGGCCACAGTGCGGAGTTTGAGCCCGTCAAGCCGTTACGGTTCCTGACGCTCCGGCAGGTGGCCGAGGAGCTGAACACGAAGGAATCCACCATTCGGGCACTCATCCGCACCGGTGAGATCCCGGCGATTCAGGTGGGAGGCCGTGGGCAATGGCGTCTTGGCCGGGTCGATGTCGAGGCCTACATGGGGTGGTTTGTGAAAAAGTGAAATATCCAACGTTAGGGCCCCATTTTTTACCCGGAATCAATAGCAATCAGGCTGCAACAAGGGGTTCGAAGTCAGGAATCGCTGTTCACCGTAGGTTGGCGTATCGCGGAGGGATCTGTTCGTTACGTTGGCGCGTACACGGCAACCGTTGCACAACGATTCCTTTCATTCCAAGGGCTGGAGGTAACTATCAAGCGATGTTCTGCTCACGATCGTCATCCAACACGCCCAAACAGCCTTAGCGTGGGATATTTCACGAATTCACAAGCCACCCCAAACTCGGGATCACCTGCCAAGTAGTCGGCTCACTCCGCCGACTACTTGTGCCGGGAACCCTCAGGAACACGTAGTCACTACTCGTGCGGAGACGAAGAGGAGCGACCACTGTTAACAGTGACACAAGAGTGACCCATGAGATTTTGAGGAGCCGGCTTAGCAATGGCACAGAACAGACCCATGACGACGAACCTTTTGACCGTTGCGGAGATAGCCGCCAGGATGCGGGTTTCCAGAATGACGGTGTACCGTCTGGTGCAGTCCGGTGCGCTGAACGGTATCCGGTTCGGCCGCTCCTACCGGGTACCGGAAACGGCTGTGCAGCAATACCTGGAATCCGTTAACCCCGGACACTGATCCACCGCTGGTCATCGTGCCGAAGGCGCGGGCACTTATTGAAAACCTCGCCGCTGGTCGTGGTGTTCACGATCAAGACGCTGCCTAGCGTTGTGGCTTGATGTGGTCCCGTGGACTGACGGCGGGGTGGGCAAAGAAAATCATCGGATCGGGGGATGTAGATGAAGAGGATATCGGCAGCCAATGGTAAAGCCTGGCGACGCCAGGGGATAGTTGTGCGACGCCTCCGGCCGGGGGGGTGCAGGAAACGCGTAGGGTTCCTGCCGTGCGGAAAAATGAGCTGCATGTGGACGCTTAATCATCGCCGGCAACAAGCAAGCGCTGATCAATCCCTCGGCGCCATTCCCGAGATCGTCCTGGTCCCGCGCGTCGTCGACAGTGACGTCGGATCGGTGCGCAACGACGGGCCGCAGCTCATTCAGCCGGTGGGCTAGGCACCATGGGCCAGGACTGCCCGTCGTAGGAGGATCCGTGGGGTCCCTGCCGATCGAAGCAGGAATGGTTGCTCATGTACGCCGGTGGTATTCCAGTGGAACGGATCGCCGCCATCTGCCGAGCGAGCCTGCGACGTGTGCGGTACACCATTTGGGCGGCTGAGAAGCGCGACCCGTCCCTGTTCGGTCGGCGCCTGGTCCTGCACGACCAACCAGCGAACAGGTTAACGGTCACGTTAAAGGATTCGTGGTGGGACCACTCCACCCGTCTGCTCGGCTTTTACCGACACCATGGCCGGCTACCGGTGCAAAACCCGCAGGATGCCGGTGAGCTTTGGTTGTATGGGTGGCTGTATCGGCAGCGGAAAGCCTACCGGGTAGGCCGGCTCACCAAAGAGCAGTTGATAGTTCTTGCCGAACTGGGGGAGTGGCAGGGACAAGCGCGCGGCACTCGGACTGAGCACTGGAACCACCGGTTCGCTAGCTTGGTCGAGTTCGTTGCCGAGCACGGGACCATGCCGCGGTACAGGTCGGACAAGCCAATTGAGGAGAGGGTTTTGGCGGTGTGGGTGTCCAAGCAACGCGCCCTGCTGGCCACTGGGAGGCTGGACGCGGCGCTCACAACTCGATCGGGCACGTCCGGGTTGGGGGATTACCCGGGAGGTGCTGATGGACCAGCGTGAGGTCAAGCGGTAGAGATCACTGAGATTTGGGCTTGAAGTCCTCGGAAGGCGAAAGGTCCAATGGATAGGGACTGAGGAACGTATCTAGCAGAGGGCACTTCTGACAGTCAGTGAGGGGTTGCGGGGCGCCGCGATGGGTGTCCTGCAACCCTTCATTGCGGGGCAGGGAATTCTGGGTTGTTGCCTGGCTTACTGGTATCAGCTGGCTTGGAGGCAGGTGCTGAGTCGTTTGATGCCGTCCCGGATGCGTGTTTTCGCTGTCGGGATGGGAATGCCCAGGTGGTGGGCGACTTCGCTGTACGTCAGGCCGGTGTAGAACGCCAAATGGATCGCTTCGCGTTGAAGAGCAGATAAGACCTTCAGGGATTCGGTGACGGCTGCGCTCTCGTCGCGGGCGAGGATGGTCTCGGATACATGATCGTAGTCAACAGTCTGGTTCTTGTTGCTCCACCGTAGATCCCGTGCACGGTGGGCGTGTTCTGAGCGGACCTTATCGATTGCCTTGCGGTGGGCGATGGTCAGAATCCAGGCCATCGCGGTGCCCCGGTGCGGATCGTAGCGGGCGGCGCCTGCCTGCCAGAGGGCCAGAAAAACTTCCTGCGTAGTGTCAGCGCTCAGTTCAGCGTCCACGACGACTTTGCGCACCAGCCCATACACCCGACGCGAGCACCGCCGATACAGCTCATCAAAGGCTTCCTCATCCTGCGCGGCGACACTGCACAGCAAATCCGATAGCTCTGATATCGGCCGATGCGTTGATTGGTGAATGGGTGGGCTGGGAGTAACCATGCGGTGAGAGACCTTCACGCTGAGATGGTGCGCTGCTAGAAATACCAGCGGGGTGCGCTAACGGCGCTCTCCCCCAAGATGAGTACCGGCAACACAGGTGAGAGTGCCCCATCGGCAGCACCGCGGCGATACTGCCCTCTCTAATATCGAACCTAACCGCCTACAGGGACTGTCTGAATAACGGTGTGTGAGGGTCTGGCCTGATCCGAGAGGAGATGGCCGTGAACGACTTCACGACCGAAGTGTCAGAGGTGATGATC
>NZ_JADOUU010000049.1:0-8526 GCF_015751955.1 Arthrobacter sp. CAN_A214 | reverse complement strand
AACAACCGTCCACAACTCATCTGGAATCACATCCGAACGAACCATCCATCCAGCTTCCAACATCACAAGCCGGATATTTAGCAGACACGCCCTAGTCGAGGCTACCGGTTCAGGACCCTGGTCGAGGTCTTGAAATCCACGGTCTGCAGGATTTTTCCGATTCAGTACGTACCACTTCGGGCCGGCGGGGTAACCGCGGCGTCATTGAGTTCCTGCGTCATGGCGGCCACGGTTTTGTAGGCGCGGTTCTGATGAACCAGGTTCGCGACGGCGCGGCCGGTGAGCGTTAAAAGAGCGACCGCCGCAGGGGTTAGGGCTTCTGCGGCGGTCGCTGGGTTGGATTGATCGTTGGAGGAATATGGTTCGATCAGTCCGTTCTGCTGTGGTGCTGTGGTGCTGTTTTTCGGTTATGCCTTGGCGTTGCTGCGGCGGACCATGAAGGTTCCGCCGGCTGCTGCTGCCAGGACCAGGCCGCCACCGAGGGCGAGGATGGCGGTGTTGGAACCGGTTTCCTGGGCGACGCCGGTGTCGGCGCCGCCTGCTGGCATGTCGCCCATCTGTGAGGCTACGAGGGTTCCACACAGTGCCGGTGAGGTGGCGCCGAGGGGAAGTGAGGGCTCCAGGTCGCTGGGTGCGCTGAAGGCCTCTGTCGTGGCGGTGACGGTGGCGGGGTCCAGGCCGTGGACGACGACGACGGCGGTACCGGCTTCGAGGGAGGCCTTGGTTGCGGCGTCGAGGTCGATTTCACGGTCGATGGTGTAGCTGCCGCCCTGGCCGCCGAGCGCGAGGTTCAGGCCCTCGGCCGGGGTCGTTGCACCGGAGGTGGTCAGGGTGGTGAGGATTCCACCGTAGGAAGCAGCACCGTCGGTGGTGCTGAGGATTCCGTCGCCATTGGCGTCATCAGCGGTGGTGGGGCACTCACCCAGGGCTCCGCCGTGGATGTGCTGGACGTGGGGGTAGGGTGCGTCCATGAAGGTCTCGGCGAGACCGGAAACCTGCAGGTTGACATGGGCCTTGTCGCCGGTGACGTCGACGGTGACCGTGCCCGAACCGGTGGTGCCGCTGAGCTGGCCCAGGGTCGAGGAGTAGGACTCATCTGCTGCCATGGCCGGCGACGATGCCATGGCCAGGGCGCCGAGGGCGAGGGTGGGAACTGCAAGGAAGCGCATTGCCTTGTTCATGAGAATAATTCCTTCACTGTGCGGTGAGCGCGCGTCCTGGTCGGACACGCTCGAATAGTGATTCGGAGCACTCCGCGGCGTGGATTGGTTTTCCCCCACAACTACCCCGGACCCCAGCACCCGTGATGTCATGGTGCTTGTCCTCACTGTAAGCAGACATTCGCTCCGCTGAATAGCTTTCTCGTGCGACGAATAAGGCACGTGATACTCATGGAGAGGATCAAACTGCCAAAAAGGCGGTTCCGGTAGAAGAGGTAACGGGCATCGGAAATGTGGTGCAGAAGTGACCGGTCGCTACTGGCGAGGGAGGTTTGGAGTATGACCATTTTTGAAGCGGACCGCGATGTCGGGTTCCGACGGGTCGCAGCGCGCGAGCAGAAGGAGAGCGATCTTGAAGCACTCCGCGATTGCTGTGTGCAGCAGATGTTCGACGCCCGCCTCACATGCGAGGAGGTCAATGCCCTGCACGCCGGGAGCGAACCAGGGCCGGTGCCCGGGGTGCACGCCGATCAGGAGGACGCTCAGGGGTTGCTGTGCACCGCGGTCCGGGACCTCGAGGACGTCGATGCGCTCCTTCACCAGAGACGACAGTTGAGAAAATAACGGACTTACCGTCAGGTAAAGCCCAGACAGGGGGCGTAGTGTCTTAGTTATCTTCATGTGCGAGTGATTGATGGCCGGAACATTCACCCGGTCGAAAGCGTCGGAAAACACAATTAGCGGCCTCCACCGCGTGTTCTCCGGCGCTTTTGTCATGACAGCACCGCGCAAGGTGAGGCTCTATGATGGCGGTGCGTCCTGCGGACTGGACCATTTTGGGCGCTCCAAATATGGTCGGTCGAACGAAAAGCCAATCCGCCGGGCCCTACGTGACGAATGTCATGTGGTGGAGGTTTTATGGCAATGGTGCGTCGACTTCACTGACGCACCGAAAGTTGTCTCCCTAGACGCCTCGCCGGAGGGCCTCATCATGATCTCGAGCAAAAAAGTTCTTAGCGTCGCTTTTACCGCAGCCCTGATCGGCGGAGCGGGAATCGGATCGGCAGGGGTAGCGGTGGCCTCCCCCGGCCCGGTCTCCCAGGCTGTACCGGCGATGACCACTGGGCAGATGTCCATCAGCATCGATAACTTTGTATTCTCGGGGCCAGGCACCGTGAATCCGGGCGGTGAGATCACCGTGACCAACAATGACACCGAAGTCCACACCGTCACCGCCGATGATGGCTCCTTCGACATCACCGTCCCCGGGGGGCAAAGCGCGACCTTCACCGCCCCGAGCAGTGCCGGGAGCTACGGGTTTTTCTGTAAATTCCACGGCAACATGCGAGGCATCCTGACCGTCGGTGCTGAAGCCATGGCCCCAGCCCCGGCAGCGCCCGCAACACCGGCAGTACCAGCCCCGGCGGCACCGACTCCTGAAGCGGCGAAGCCAGGCAGTGCAGGACACAGCGGAATGGACCAGATGGACGCTGTTCCCAGGGGCGGCGCCGACACCGGAGCCATGAACGAAAGCACCAGCGGGGGATCAACACTCATTGCTCTCGGTGGGGGACTGGTTCTCCTGGCCGCAGCCGGTGGAACCTACGCCGTCCGCCGCCACAACCACACCAACTAATCGGTTCACTAACCGGTTCAACAGTTCGCCAGTCATGCTCAACGGGCTCACTATTTTCAAGGAGAAACCATGAAGGTACGTTACGGAATATCAGCTTTGATGCTCGCCGCGGTCCTTACCGGTACCACCGCGTGTGGGTCCGATGCTGAATCCAGCACGTCGGAGGCGACCAGCGCGGCAAGCGAGGCCGCGGCACCGGAATCAGCGGCGGCCACCACCGGCGCCGGTACCTCCGCTTCGGGGTCGGCCTCGGCGGAAGCAGCACCGGAGGAGGAGGCAATGATCACCATCACGGACTTCGAGTACATGATGCCCGAAACCATCGCACCGGGTGCTGAAGTGACAGTCACCAACGAGGACGACGCCCCGCACACGGTCACCGCGGAAGATGACGGCGGGTTCGACGTCGATGTGCCCGCCGGCGAGACAGTGACCTTCACCGCCCCCGAGGAGGCCGGCGAGTACGCCGTGATCTGCACCTATCACCCTGAAATGTCCGGAACTTTGGTCATCGGATGAGTGAGCCAGGCCGCGCTGCACCCAACAGGAGGGCTGAATTCGCCGGGGAACCGGGCTCAGCCCCCACAGGAGAGCCGCGTAATCGGTCGGTGATGATTGCCCTGCGGGTGCTCACCGCCGCAGGCCTGATCCTCAGCGCGGTCATCCATTTCCAGCTCGCCCCCGGATTCCAGCAAGCCTATCCAGGCGGTATCGGGGGCGGTAACCTCTTCCGGATCCAGGCCGTCATCGCCGTCCTGGCTGCTTTGTACGTCCTGATCCGGGGAGACCGCCCCTCCTATGCAGTTGCTGCGGCCGTGGCGCTTTCGGCGCTGGCAGCCGTGGTCCTGTACCGGTACGTCCAAGTCCCGGCGATCGGACCGATCCCCTCCATGTATGAACCCGTCTGGTACGCGAAGAAAACCCTGACCGCAATGGCAGAAGCTGTCGCAGGGTTCCTCGCGATCATTGGATACGCACTCCTGCGCCGGAACCGACACCACGAATAGTTCATGCGGGTCAGGGGGGCGCAGTACGCGGCAAGGACGTGCTTCACTCACAGGCGGATGAACCACTGCAGACGGCGGCTCTCTGCAGGCTTTGCTTGCGCCACCGCAGAATGGCCGTTCATATGTGCCGCGTAAGTCGATGCTTCAGCGACGCTCAAGTCTGCACGCTTATGCATACGACGGCATAAATGCTCATGTTCTGGTTGAGCTACGTGGTAGATGGTGCGGGAGCGGGCCTCAGCACAACGCTATGGACTTTTCGGGTGCTGCTCCGCGCGGTTCGCCTTGTATCTCTTGTTTCTGTTTTGAACCGTACTCGAGAAGCAGGGGCAGCGATGGCACAAAACAGACCGATGGCGACGAACCTTCTGACCGTTTCGGAGATAGCCGCCAGGATGCGGGTCTCTGAAATGACGGTGTATCGCCTGGTGCAGTCCGCTGCGATGAATGGTGTCCGGTTCGGCCGCTCCTACCGGGGACCGGAGACGGCGGTGCAGCAATACCTAGAGTCCGTCAACCCTGGACACTGATACACCGCTCGTCGTCGTGCCGAAGGCATTGATGTTCGTTAGGAGCCTTGCCACTGGTGGTGGCGTTCAGGGTCAGGACGTTGCATAGCGCTGTCGCGTCGGGTGGTCCTGAGAACTGACGGCGCGGGCAAGAATAGAAATCATCGATTCGGGGGAAATGGATGAAGCGGGTATCGGCAGCAGACGGCAAGGCCTGGCTCATTGCAGCCAGTGACAGCATGCTTGACCTGACGTGGGAACCGTCGGTGGTCATCAGCGAAACGGACGCCCTATCCGTACTGGATATCAGTACTGAGACAGGGGACGAGAAGCCGTACACGGTTCTGGTCGATATGACCACGATCGTCAATCTGAGCCCTGAGCCCTGAGCCCTGAGCCCTGAGCCCTGAGCCCTGACGCCCGGGCGGCCTTCAACGCGGACCAGCGCAGGAAGCCAGAAGTGAGGAGAGGTATTTTTTGACCTGCTCCACGGTCGAAGTTGATGAGCGATACGTCCGGTGCTGATGCTGTCGCGCGCCTCACCAGATACTCAGGGCGACGAGTTGCAACGCGCGGAGCCGTCTGTGCTGTGCCGGTGCTTACATGACCTGCAGGCGGCAGGACTAAGCAGTGATTTCGGGGGAGTGCGGTTTCGGCCAGGGCCGCCGATGTCCGGGCCGGATCTCAGTTGATGAAATGGGTTTCCGCACGGGTGGTGCCGACTGAGGTGACGAGTTGTTCGGCCAGGGTGCGTAGCTTGATGTTCTGGCCATTGGAGGCGCGCTGCAGGATTCTAATCGCTTCGGTCGGGTTGCACCTGTTTTGGGCGACGACGATACCTACGGCGATATCGATGTTGGTTCGCGATTCCATGGCAGCCCGGAGGTGAGCGGACGTTTTTTCGTGATCTGATAACCGCAGCGCCAGTTGCAGGGTCAATGACGCTTCAGCGACGTAGGACTCGATCCGTTCGATGGTCCGTGGAGTGAACACATGTGGTTCCCGGGCGTACAGGTTGACGGTGACACCACCGTCATCCCCGCGGATCAGGGGCACGCCGAGCACTGAGTAATAGCCCTGGGCTTCGATGGCGTCGAAGTAGTCCGGCCACCGCGTGTCAGTCCGGATATCCGCGACGACGGCGGTTTTCCCAGTGTCGATGGCGTGCAAGGAAGGACCTTCACCATACCCGTACTGAATTTCATCGAGCGCCTTGGCCTCAAGGCTGCTGCTCGCGACGGTGGCCACCTGCTGGTCCCGCTTCAAGGTAACGGCGCACAACACCTCGGCGGAGCCTTCGAGCACGGTCGCGGCGTGGCCAGCGAATCCTTCCAGGTAGAACTTCAGGGTGTCCGAGACGAGGATCACCTCCTGAAATCGCGCCGCTATTGAGCCCTCACTGGTGTTATCTCCCATACAGACACTCTAGAAGGTCACGAACCGGTCGAGACCCCACCGATGAAGAGCCACTTTCCTGTCATCACACCAGCACCCTTGATCCCACTTCGGGGTTTACCTCGTCTCCTATCTGCAGGGTGCGATACCGTCGAGTGGTAAGCGTGCTGACCATTGTTGCGTCTTCATCTGGAGTGTCGGCATGGTTAGACAGGGATTTTCGATAGCAAAGTGGAGGTTTTGTCGTGGATGAGCGAACGCAGCAAGACCGGACTCGTGCAGCGCTCACCCAAGCCGCTGTCCCGCTGGGCGAACTGTGGGTCGGCTACTTCGGGTTCGGAGGTGCGTTGTCGGAGAGCGAGATCGACGCCTACATCAACGGTGCACTGGTCCTGCCCGCATTGGAGCGCGACCTCCTCGCCGCTGCAGCCAACGAATTGCTCGAGAACACTTCCTCCGCAGTGCGAGTTCCCTCCAGCCAGGACGGCGAACCACAGGACTCACGCGATGAGGTTCGCAAGCAACTGGGCGCTGCGGGGGCGTTCCTGCTCACCCCGGCAGAAGCCGAGGAGGAACGATTGGATGCTCTGACCCGGACGCAACTCCTGGACAGCCCCAATGAGGAGCGATTCGACCGGATCACCCGACAGGCAAAGGAACACTTCCAGGTCAGCACCGTGATCGTCTCCCTGATCGATGACCACCGGCAATTCCTCAAATCACTGATTGGACCGTTAACCCAGAATGTGCCGAGGGAAATCTCGTTCTGCAACACCACGATCCGCAATGCGGGTCTCCTCGTGGTCAATGACGCCATGACCGATGAAAGGTTCAGCAAGAATCTTCTCGTTACCGGTGAGCCGTACATTCGCTTCTACGCCGGCTATCCACTAAGAGGACCCGGCGGGTGGACCATCGGAACCCTGTGCGTCATCGACCAAAAGCCCCGCGGCTTCACGGCAGAGGACGAAGAAGCCCTGCGGGAACTCGCCAAAGCCGCTCAACACGAAATCAACCCCTAACGGCAATCGCCTGCTGGGATTGAGAAACCATGCACCGTCGAAGGTAGGTAGTCCGATGTGGTGACGCGCAGTGCATCGCCTGTCCCTGTCGTCGAATTCGGTCAGGAGTCGCTCAGTGAAAAATCCCTGATAGGAAGATTGTTCCTTGTGTACCCATCCACTGGGTGTTGCAATCACCGCAACAGACTCAGGGATCTTTCAGTGTTTCAGCTGCGACGACTCGGAGCACTGCAAGGTGATCCTGTTGATGCGGCAGCATGTGCTGATTGAGCATCCCCATGCCGTGCACAAGCTTCCGTATCCGGTCGGGTGATTCGAAAGCTCCACAAAAGCCCTCGACTGGCTACACCACATAGGTGCCTGCTGACGGTGCCGCCATCGACCTCTTCGGTCGGACCGTGCCGTTCTGGCACCTTTTCTCGATGCGATCATTGATGGCTAGGTCGGCAACTGAGAAGCCTCGTTATCAATTAGCCGCTCAGGCAAGCTGGTGTGGCGGCTTGAAGTGAACAGATACTGGATTATGGATCTATCTCATGAATCCAAGGCCCGACCATCCACCGCTAGGCACGCGAAGCGTGCGAACAAGGAGAACCCGTACGGGCAGTGGTCATCTCAACACCGTGAAGCAAACAGCGTGCTGCGCCAACAGGTCCAACGCCGTTGGGAAAGCCTGCGCAAACTTAACGCCCATCAACAGGGCCACAAACCGACCTAACCCAATATAGTGCGGTCCAAGCAGTGACCGCCGATCGGATCTAGACAAGAGATTCCCTGGCTCGAGAACTCGACCGATGCAACTCCTCCATGCTCCCGCGACCGGCAGCAACCAGCATCTCATCCTCGGACTGCGGACTGCGGATTGCAGATTGCGGACTGGTGGCAGGGGAAGGTTGTTACTGGAAACAGCAGCACTGCAGGGTTGGGCCCGAAGCGACCGTATCGGAGCCAATCCTGGTTCTGATCCTGGTGCCTTGGAATCAATTTTGAGAGAGGGAAGTAGTGAAATCTTTGTAAGAAGCGTTCCGCTGGATATGACTCGCTTTGAGCTGCACCACCGGGGTCCGATCCAGATGGGAGTACAGCTCGATGGAGATGTCCTGAATGTGCCAGGTTGAGGACGGGTGTTCGCCGGAGGCCAATGACTCATTCAAGGGTGCGCCGTATATCCCGGCAAGCTGAGATTGAAGCGCATGGTACCCCGTGACGGTGAGCGTTCTGGTGCCCTGCAGGCCTTTATAGAGGAAAAGATCGATCGACAAAAGACCACCTCTGAAGGACATCCAGGACCCCTCAGTGAAACCCATTCCGGTGGCTAGAAGTTCTCCTCCAGCGTTGGAGGGAGAGTCGGGCAAGTCCGCAGGGCTTTCGGCGGCAAGGAACCCGAGCCGCTGGAAATACTCGCCTCGCTCGCCCTCGCCCTTTGGCCAGGGCGAGGTCACAATCAGATTGATCAGCCCTGTAACCACTTCGGGTGCAGGGGTAAGCCTGACTTCTTCAGTGATATCTTCCATAACGAAACGGTAACGGAGTCCTACGGTTGGCTGCAATCACGGCGATCGGCCGAGAATAAGGGTAGCGAAGTATTGACCATCCAAGGCAGGAAGACAGCAGGACCTACACGACGAAGGACGCCGACCCGACAAGCACGATAACTTGGTGAGCCCCTGATGAGCTCCCGTAGGCACGTCCGTATAAGGATGGGTTACGTCCCGTGGAGTGGTGTAGTTCTCCGCTGTTGAGCGTTGCGTAGGCGACGTAGTGAGCCATCGTGCGATGGTCAGTGAGTACCGATCA
>NZ_JADOUU010000048.1:0-9394 GCF_015751955.1 Arthrobacter sp. CAN_A214 | reverse complement strand
CCCTCCATCGTTCGGGAACGGGACCTGGTCGCCGCGAACAGCGGGCTCTGGACCGCCGCCGTCATCTCCCAGGTTGTCCTGGCACCCCTGGCCGGCGTGGTGGTCGCAGTTTTTGGTTATGACTGGGCGTTCTGGATCAACTCCGCAAGCTACCTCGCCTCAGCCGCAGCCCTGCTACGCCTCAAAGTGCCAGCCCATCCCGAACGCACCCACCGGTGATTGTGTCAAGCCGTCCTGGCCCCGGCCGGACGGCTTGAAGTGGCCCCGGCTGATGACCATCGAACGTAGCCAAGCCGTCGATGCCTCATGGTTATGACCCCGGTGCAGGATCCTTAAACGGGTCTTTCGGTGGCAGCTGTTTGATTCTCTTGGTGGAGCGTCTTGATGTGGCGTCGGTTTGCGAGACTGTCACCATGACCATCGATATGAGAGCCATGCTCGGACGCGTCGTTCCGGACGTCTTCGATGAGCATCTTGTGACGGCCGACGTGAACGCCGATCATGAGATTTGGCCCTACGGATCACTCGTTGATAGCCGGACGATAGAGGGGCGCTCAGTCATCATCGGAGCTGACGGCGGTGCATTCATGGTCGGTTACGTTCCGGAGCTGAACGTGCAGGCCATGGTCTTCGATGAAGAGGACGAGGAGGAGGACGCCGAGGAATACCGGGAGAAGGCATTGCGAGAGCTTTGTCTTGTAATGCTGGTATACCTCGAGGGAGGAGGCCGAATCAGTGAGCGGCGCAGCCTGTTGGGCCGCGGCGTTGTCCGCAAATTGATCATCGAGTCAGACGGCTTCGAGTGGCGCTTGGGCCGAAACTTGGGGAGCGGCCCGAAGCCGCTTTGACCAGCCGAAAGATCCGGTGCAGTGCAGTGTTATGGCCATGCCAGTGGCAGGCGAGCTTCCCCGGTGGTCCTAGACGTGCGAAGGAGACAAGTGAAGGTATCGGTGCCGGGATGAATCAGTTTGGTCTGTGCCCTGACGCGAGCGGTGGTTTTGACTTCCTCGTGGATGGTCAGTTCCTGCGTGAGTTGGTGTTCGAGACGGATGACCTGGATCAGTATGGAATCACGCTGTTGCGACGACGCAAGTTGCCCTTTGGTGCCGCCCAAGATCAGATCCGTCGACTGAAGGGGGAGCTTCCAGGCAAGTTCTTTCCGCACCGTGTCTGGCTCTACTTCTGCGGTGGATGCTTCGACGAGGGCTGCGGTGGGATCAGCGTAAGAGTCCAAGTTGGAACTGATCGGGTGGTTTGGAGCGATTTCTGTCATGACGGTCCGCCAAGTACTGAGAACGAGCTGGACGAGTTTCAGGAGGAAGACAGGATTACCTCTGTTGGGCCGCTCGTATTCGATCGCGGCGAGTATTAGGCAGCCTTCAACGGTGTGGCTGACCAACTGGGACGAAGCTACCTGCGGCACTGGCTCAGCACAGCGCCTTTGACCTGTACTCCAACCTGATCTAACCGTCCCGAAGAGCGATCGGCTTTCGAACATTCCGGGATGTTAGGCCGAGTCATTGATTGAGTTGAGGTTGATGCAGAACCGATCAGCCTTCGCAGCTCCGATGACTTCGCTTAGAGGTTCCTGAAACCACTCCTGCCAAATTACGTCCACCTGACTCCTACTGACTGCCCCGCTCTTGAACAGCAAGCTAGCTATGGGGTGCGCCTCGTTCTCGTACTCGTCGTGGGGAGCACCGGCTGGCGTGCAAGGTTCGAGGTTGTACGGATCCAGATCATTAAGCAGCGCCAGGACCGCCGCGGCCGTACTTTTCCACTTGCGACTGCTTGAATGCATATCAACAGAATGCACTAGAGATGTTCCCCTGAGGGATCCCGCAGCGGGATGCTGCGCACTACGGCACTCGTTTGCCGTCAAAGCCATGAATCAAGCCGAGGCGAGCGAGCGAGACATAGGGCGGGTACCAGTCAATGGACTGCTCAGATAGCCACTCTTTCAGTTCTCCGAGAGTGGTGAACCAGGGGTCCGGGTCGTCGTCTCCGGGACCGGCCAACGCTTCATCGGTGATGAAGTAGTCAGCGGCGAAGTCGAAGTCTTTCGGTTCATAGGATCGGTTCAGGTCAGCCTCGCCGTACACGTGAATGAGAAGGTCGTGGCCGACATAGAGGCCGCTGATCACTCTGCCGGCAAACTCACGCCGTCCAGCAACGAGTCCCTCCCAGGACGGCCCATAACCGTACTCAGGCTTCGGCTGGGCTTCCAACTCCAGCAAGCGGGCTTTCCGTGCGCGCCACTCGCGACTGAGCTTCAGCTTGAGCTCCCACCATTTCCACATCGCCCAATCATCGGACATCTGCACGTTCGTTCCAACCCGCGCACGCGGGACCACCGCCCTCCGGGGCGGGAAGGGTTACAACTGAAGTATGCGATGGATAGACAGGTGGATGGACGAAACGGATTGGCCCGAGGATCCGCAACTGAACATCTTTCGAGGAGGGGTCTGGGAGCTTTCGCTGGATGGTGAGGTCAGGGGTTGGGTGACTACCTCGATCAGCCCCATGCGTGTCCTGCCGGCCTTTTGGTTGAAGTTGGAGCGCATGTGGACGCAGGTGCATTGGCTTGATGGGGAACACGAGTATGCGGAGGAGGACTACGGTCCTGGGTGGTACTCCGCGGAGGAATTGCGGGGTGGGTACTTTGTTACGGCTCATCCTCGGACCGGTCTCGACATGCGTCTGGATGCAGTCGCGGTTCTTGGATCCGACCGTGACCGTCTTTGGGCGGAGCTAGATCACGGAGTGGAACCACATGATCGCCAAGGTTAGCTGTCTCTGATCTGCCCGGTAGAGAATCCCTTGCAGAAGAGCCGTCGGTAGTCCCCCGCCCGAGGTGGGGCACTCGTAGGTGATGGTGATACACCCGCGGGTTAGCTCGTGCTTTGCTGGGCGAGGGTGTGGGCGAGGGTGTGGGCGAGGCGGTAGGAGTCGGTGCCGGTTTCGATGATGGCTCCGTTGAAGGTGAGCCGATCGACGATCGCGGCGCAGAGCCGTGGATCGGTGAAGGTTTTCGTCCAGCCGGAGAAGGACTCGTTGGATGCGATCGCAATCGAGTTTTTCTCTTCACGTTCGGTAAGGACCTGGAAGAGGAGCTCGGCGCCTCGCCGGTCTAGTTCCATATAGCCGAGCTCATCGATGCAGAGCAGGTCTACCCGCCCGTATCGGGCGATGGTCTTAGCGAGCATCTTCTCGTCCGCGGCTTCGACGAGTTCGTTCACGAGCCTCGTGGCGAGCGTGTATTTCACCCGGTACCCCTTCTCCGCGGCCGCCGTACCCAATCCGATCAGGAGGTGGGATTTTCCGGTACCAGAGTCCCCGATAAGACACAGGGGTCGTCCTTTGCGGATCCAGTCTCCGGTGGCCAACGTGTGGATGGTTGCGGGGTTGATATTGGGGTTCGCGTCGAAGTCGAAGTCTCCGAGCCACTTGTCCCGCGGGAAGTTCGCGGCTTTCACCCGCCGGGTCGAGGAGCGGCGGTCCCGGTCATCGCACTCAGCCAGCAGAAGCTCGGCCAGGAAACCCTGGTAGGACAACTGTTCTTTTCCGGCGACGGTCAAGGCTTCGTCGAGGACCGCCCGGATCGTGGGCAGGCGTAGCCTGCGGCAGGCCTGGTCGACGGCCGCGACGGCGGCCTGCTCGGTCAGGCCACGTCGCCGCCGCAAGGTCGGGGTCACTGTGGTGGTCGAGGTTGTGGGGCTCATGAGATGTTCTCCTTCGACGTGCTGTTCAAGACGTTGGCGGATGTATTTGCTGGGTTCGCGGGGGCACGTTTCACGAGTAGCTCGTCATAGGAGCTGACGGTCGGGATCGGCCGGCTGTCGGGTGGGAGTCCGGCGATGACAGCGGCGGGGTCCATGAGGCGGCGTTGGGTAAGACTGACAACCTGTTGCACTTTGTCCTCGGCGTGAGCACCACGACGGGCGCTGAAGTGACGGTCTGAACTGGACCCACCCACGCCTGCCAAGTTCTGATTGCCGTTCAGGTGTTCGGTTGCGTGCCGGCGTGCTTCGACAGCGACTACGTCGGCGCTGACCGCGCCTACCTGCAAGGCTGCGCTGATACCGGCCTGGATGTCGTCGGGGTGCATGAACCGGTGGAGGAGCAGGACGTCGATGAGTTCACGGGTTCCGTCCGCGTCGCCGTTGACCCGCCGGGAAGCAGCCCAAAACGCTTCATGAGCGTTGGTGAATGATCCAGCTTCCCGTGCCCTGGCCAGGGCGGTGGAACCGGGAAGAGCCCCGGGTTTGGTTTTGAGGACCTCGAGGTAGTGGTCGAGCTGCACGGATTGGCCGTGCTTGATGGTGATTCGCTGGTGCCTGGCCACGATCAGGCTCCCGTCGAGCACTACGATCTCAGAGGCCCGTAGTGAGACACGGACCTTCCTGCCGATGAAGCGGGCCGGCACGGAGTACTTCACCATGCGCACGGTAATCATTGAGGACCGGTCCACCCTTGGCGTCAGAACAAGCCCGGGATCAAACATCTCCGCCGGCAGAGGTGCCAAATGCTGTTGTTCCGTCTCGAAGTCATGACCGACGGTACGGATCCTGTCGTTGATCCGCCGTCCGTCATCCTCTGCCTCCCAGACCCGTATCCGGTCGTTGAGTTCATCCAGAGACGCGACGACGGGCATCGGAGAGAGCCGGTTGCGGCGGAACCGGCCCACCTCACCTTCGACCCCGCCTTTCTCGTGGGCACCGGTGATGCCGGGCTGGCAGTAGAACGCGTCGAAGCCGTAGTGGGAGCGGAACAGCACCCACCGATCGTTCTCGACCCGCTGCCGTCCCTGACCGAACACCACTGAGGTAACCGCGCTCGTGAGATTGTCGTAGCGGATGTGTTTGGTGGGGACACCGCCCAGGACAGTAAACGCGTCGATGTGTCCCTCGAGGAACGCTTCCTGCGCCTGCGTCGGGTGGACTGTTGACCGCACTACGGGCGTGTTGTCCTGGTCGTTTGCGGCTTAGCCGGGGACTCTTTGTTCTCAAGTGGATCTCTTGAGGGCGGAGTTGTGATGGAACACGAGCAAGGACCTGACCGGCAGATAGGAGGGCTTGTCGTGGCGAGGATTGGGGGCGTGAAAGCCAACGACGACCCGGTGTTGCCTTGGGTGGTTCTCGACGGCTCGGGCGCTGCGATTGAGCCGGTGAGCGAGTATCTACGCGAGCTGCTGGCTTGCGGGAACTCTCCGGCGTCGTGCCGATCGTATGGTTATGACCTGCTGCGATGGTTCCGGTTCCTTGCCGCGGTCCAGGTGCCGTGGGACCGTGCTCAGCGTTCGGAGGTGCGGGACTTCGTTCTGTGGTTACGCACGAGTCACAACCCCGCACGGGACCGTCATCGTTCTGGCGCACCGGCTGCGGGGTCGGTCAACCGACGAACGGGTAAACCCTATTTGGCTGCCGGGTATGCGCCGGCAACGATCAATCACGCTTTGGCGGTGATCTCGGCTTTCTATGATTTTCATCTGCAGACCGGGCAAGGGCCGGTGGTATCGCCAGTGCCGCCGCAGGCACGGTCTGGCCGGCGACCTAAAGCTCACCACAACCCGCTGGAACCGTTCCGTTTAGATCGGCGCGCTGCCTACCGTCAGAAACAGCCCGAGCTTCCATATCGTGCCGTTCCGGATGACGTCGTCGAAGACCTGTTCGCGATGCTGGACTGCAACAGGGACCGGGCTCTGTTCAGCATGTTTCTCTCCAGCGGCGCCCGCGCCCAGGAGATGCTGAGCTTGAGCATCGCTGACGTGCACCCGGGCGAGGGCCGGATTTTTGTTCGGACCAAGGGTTTGGGTGGGACGAAGGAGGCCTGCCCTGCCGCGCCGGAAGCCTTTGCGTGGCTGACCCTTTATCTCGGTGAGCTCGCAGCCGAGGGGCACTGGCCGGGACCGGACGAGCCGTTGTGGTGGACTCGACGGCATCCCTTACGGCCGCTGACCTACTCGGCTCTGCGCGCGGTGCTGCGCCGGATCAATGACGGCATCGGCGCGAACATCACTCTGCACGATCTGAGGCACACACTGGGATTACGGCTGATCGAGGACCCGAACGTAAGTCTCGTCGACGTGCAGCACGTGATGCGACACCGCCAGATCACGACGACCGGCGGTTACCTCCGACCCCGGACCGACGAGGTGATCGCCAAGGTTCACGAGCACTACACGCGGCCCAAACCGCAGCCACTGCCTCTTACCGGCTGGTTGTATGACCCTCAGGACCTGACCGACGTGTTTGGCCCGGCTTGATGGCCACCCGACATGGACGGGTCGCCCGTACCCCCGTCAGCGCGCAGGATTCGCAGGCCCTCAAGACGTCCTCGGCGGTAGTGCTGCCTGCGCCGACGGTGTCGGTTGGCCGTGAGACCGCGACCCGTGATGAGCTCAGGGAATTGGCTGTGGGGTTACTCGAGAACCCCACTTACCAGCAGAAATGGCGGCAGAACCTCGCGCTGAGCCGCGTCCTGGACTGGCTGGAAACCTACCCGGGTGAAAACTGGCAGGAACGCTGGCTACTCAGCGGCGCCGATCATCAAGGCCGTGGCTGGGGACCGCCGGACCTGGGGCCGGCACTGCGCGGACGGCTCACCGCGGGACTGGGTGTCTTGATCGTGGTGCGTGCCGTTCGCCCGTCCTACGCCTGGTTATCTGGCAGTCGATTGCTTGGCGTCTATGCGATGTTCCGATGCCATAACCAGACCGAAGCCTTCGCCGCGCTGGAAACGAGGACCGGCAGTCGTGGGACGACCGAGTACTCGGCCGAGGCCCTGAATTTGTTGACCCGCATGGTGATCGTCACCGGCAAACCGCTGCGCGCACTGGATCTCGGCGACTTCCAGGCCTACTCTTCCGCGCGACTAGTTTCTGGACGCACCGTGGCTTCCCTCCCGCTGGCCTATGAGATCCTGCACGCCATCAGTGGCCTCAACGGGTTGCCGCCGACCCTACGACAGGCGCAGAACCGCGGGCAGTTGACGGTCGCGGAGCTCGTGGACCGTTACCCGATCATCAACCGAGAGGTCCGCGACGTGCTCGTGCACTATCTGCTCGAGCGCTCCGCCACGCTTGACTACGCCTCGCTGGTCAACCAGGTTCAGGTGCTCGTGGACTTGTTCTGGTGCGACCTCGAACGCCACCACCCCGGACTCAACACGCTCCGGCTGCCTGACAGTGTCGTCCAGGACTGGAAGGTAAGACTTCGGACACTACCCAACGGCACACCCCGACAAACTGTTCATACCGCACTGTTCACGGTCAGGGCTTTCTACCTCGATCTGCTGCAATGGTCGCTGGAAGACCCCGCACGATGGGCGCGATGGGCCGCTCCCTGCCCTATCGGCCAGGCCGACATTGGCGGCTACGTCAAGGAAAACCGCCGCCGCCAAGCCCGCATGCAACAACGCACCCGAACCCTCATCCCGGTCCTACCGCAGCTCATCACCGCAGCCGAGGACCAACTCAGCCAAGCCAGCCAGTTACTGACAGCCGTCCGCAACACTGACCCCGGCGAAGAATTCGTCATCAACAATCTGCGGTATCGGCGGACCGGCCGTTCGGGTAGCAGATGGCGACCTACCGCTTTGTTCGTGACCCCGCTCGATGAGCCCGGGCCCCGATTCGATGCCGAACGACGTGAGGACAACGCGTTCTGGACCTGGGCCGCCATCGAAGTCCTACGCAGGACCGGAGCGCGAATCGAGGAACTCCTCGAACTCACCCACATCAGCCTGCGCCAATATCAGGCACCAACCGGTGAGATGGTGCCGCTACTGCAGATCAGCCCATCCAAAACCGACTGCGAACGCGTCATCCCTGCCGACCCGGACCTCGTCGCAGTGCTGGCCCGGATCATCCGCCGTATCAAAAACGATGACGGCAAAGTGCCACTCCTTCAGCGCTACGACCCCTACGAACGGCTTTTCGGCCCACCGCTACCGCACCTGTTTCAACGTCTCACCCATCACCGTCTCCAAGTCCTCCCGCCGGACCGGATCCGGGCACTGCTCACGGACCTTGCCCGACGGGTAGACCTCACCGATGTCGATGGCACCGCGTTGACGTTCACTCCACATGATTTCCGCCGCGTCTTTTCCACCGAGACCGTGAACAGCGGCCTGCCGATCCACATTGCCGCGAAAGTGCTGGGACACCTTGACCTGAACACCACGCAGGGCTACGTCGCGGTTTACCCAGAAGAAGTGATCAGCCACTACCGGCAGTTCGTCGACCAACGCCGCGCCCGGCGGCCGAGCGATGAATACCGCGAACCCACCGACACAGAATGGAACGAGTTCCGCGACCACTTCAGCCTCCGGAAAGTAGCACTCGGCAGTTGTGAGCGGCCCTACGGAACTCCCTGCCAACACGAACACGCCTGCGTTCGCTGCCCCATGCTCCGCATGTCACTGAAGCAAGTACCCCGCCTGCTGGAAATCGAACGCAACACCCACGAGCGTCTCGAAGAAGCTCACCAAATGCAGTGGCTCGGCGAAGTCTCAGCCCTCGAGGAAAGCCTCCGCCACATCGCCGCGAAAAAACGACAAGCCGAACGACTCGGCGATCACATCAACGAAGGCGAAGCCGGAACCCCTGCGCTGAGCTGAAACCCCGACGAAGATGTGACCAACGCGAATACCAGAACCTAGTGCAGAGAAAGACCCGGTGGATCGCTTTGCCGGAGTGGGACAAGCGAAAGGTGAACATATGGCACTTGGTCTTCACCCCGGCCAACACCACCCAAACCTCCCCGAAGTCGACTTCCGCCTCCGCCCCCGGCGCATGTTCCTGAGGAACGAAAACCTCCGGCAGCCGACCAGCCTCCGCATCGATCTCCGGACGACGTTTGCGGACATAGTCACGGACCGTCGAATAAGACAGCTCCCTTGCCCCGTGCTCATCAACGAGGCGAGCGAAGACACGTCTCGCGGTATGACGCTGCTTGCGGGGACCCTCAAGGTCCTGCCGGAGCATCACGTCGACCACGGCCTTGAACGCATCCAACCGGGGCGCTGCCCGCACCCGAGGCTTCCGGGCTGGTGGTTCCGCCTGCCCCAGGGCCTGCCGGACAGTGGGCCGGCCGACACCATGACGCCTGGTCGGCTCCCTGATCGAAAGACCTTCCACACGCGCATCACGCCGGATCCGCGCAAAAACTTCCACCCGAGACTCCATTCGAACCTCCACCTTGAGCAACCAAAAAAGCGTTGCAACAACGGTGAAGGTGCGTCCGGCTCAAACTGCCCGTGACACCCCAAAAACCTCGAAGTGGGTACCGCTTAGCTTGGGTGAAATCCACCGGTCGTCGCAACACTCAGGTGCTGATGGTGGTTTCAAAGAGCTTAGCGAAGAGGTTCGCGGGGGTGTCCCAGCCGAGGGTTC
>NZ_JADOUU010000047.1:0-9761 GCF_015751955.1 Arthrobacter sp. CAN_A214 | reverse complement strand
GCAATGGCCAACTTCACAAGAGGAAATCAGCCGCTACCCGCGGCTGCCTAACCAAAAGAAACTAACCAACTGTCTCAAATCCTTGACACACCTCAGCACGGGTGACTCCACGAAACTCGGTATCGAGATCGAGTCAAAGCTCCAGGGACTCGAGGCGCCAGCCAAGTTGAAGCTCGCGGTATCGGGATGCCCACGCAACTGCGCCGAGTCCTACGTGAAGGACGTCGGGGTCGTCGCAATCGAGGGCGGACGATGGGAAATCTATGTAGGAGGAGCAGCTGGTGCCCACATCCGCAAAGGAGACCTGCTTGCAACGGTCGACGACCCAGAGACGGTGAAGATACTGACCGCCCGCTTCATGCAGTACTACCGCGAAACAGCCAACTGGCTGGAACGAACCTACGCCTGGGTTCCCCGACTTGGAATCGACCACGTCAGGGCAATCGTCGTCAACGATTCCGAAGGCATCGCCGAACGACTGGACGCCGAAATGCAAGTATCGATCGACAACTACCGAGACCCCTGGAAGGAACGCGACGACCCTATGACGCCGGGCCAGTTCCGCACCTCACTCCCCCTCGGTACCGCTTCCCCACGTACCCGTGCTCGAGCCCACAGCAACGATGCCGGCCACCGAGACAGGGCGCGAGCCGGGCGACACCAAGGTGACCCGATGACCGGTCCGACGCATCTCGACGCGACGGGGTCGGCCCCCGTCTCTACCGGAGCGCTTCCCGTACCTCCTGACGGAACGGAAGCGGTACCGACGGTGCTGGGGCCGGCAGATCAGGTACCGATCGGCGAGGGCCGGGCATTCGCCGTAGGAGGCGAGCAGATCGCGGTATTCCACCTGCGGGACGGCACCTTCAGAGCCCGATCGGCCGTCTGCACTCATCGCGGCGGACCCATTGCCGATGGAACCATCGACCAGCGGGTCGTCATGTGCCCACTCCACCAGAATGTGTTCGAACTCGACACCGGCTGCTCCACCACAGGCGCTCCACCGCTGAAAAGCTACACCGTACACGTCAACGGTGTTCAGAACATCGTCCTGCAATTCACCTGATGAAAGTCCTCTCGTCGGGACTGTCCGATGAATGGTGTGCAGGCCCCATTGGGCTGTGAACTCTGCAAACCGGTCCTTCGCTGCCTGCTTGGACGGAGCGGTGTAAACCGGTCCGAGCGCCCACACCATGCCGTCGCGGTGTTGCCGGTCGCCCTAACGGAACGAGTTGCGGATTACGTCCATCCACTGATGCACCACCGTTCACTCCCGGGCGGTCGTGAACGCTTGCGGCAGGTACTCAAGCCCGTTACGGACATTCTCGAAGCCGCGGTTCCAGCTCGGAAAATACCTGCAACCGGAACCGGACGCTCTCAGCACCGTCACCGGCTGAAATCCAAGGATCTCCTACTCCCCGTTCGTGGTGACGCCCACGACGAAAGTAGAACGGGATGTTGCGCACCTGCCCACCGCGGACCGACACCGCCAATCGCACCGACGAGAATCACCGGCTAGAACGAATCCAGCGGGCGAGACCAGTCCGTTAACTCACCGGCGACCTTCTTAAACGACTTCTCAAAGCGATCTTCGAGATGGTGTTCTTTGACACCTTGATCCCATAGACCTTCTCGAGCGCGCCAACCACCTCGCCGCATTCAGTTCGCTGCGTCGCACGTCTGACTGTAAGCCAGTTTCAGCAACACTCCCTCACTCAGGGCCTGTCTCCTTATTGGCGTAGCCAGATCAGGACTGCATGGAGGGCGACCGCGGAGCGGTAGGTGATGGTGAGCTTGTCGTAGCGGGTGGCGATACTGCGCCATTGCTCGAAGATATTGAAGGACTGCTCGACGACGGTTGGCCCTTGAAGAGTAAACCTTATCGCCCATACCGCGTCGGGACGGGTCCGAGCCCGTCCCGTGCCGGGACGTGGGACGTTGATGGCCTCAAGGACGTGCGGGAACATCCGGGAGTCCGAGCCCTGTCCCGGTCCGATGATGAACGCCAGGGGCCGGCCCTTCCCGTCGCAGGCGTGGTGGATCTTCGTGCTCGACCCGCCCCGGGAACGCCCGAGGGCGTGGTCCTCGGGCTCGGACCAGCGTTTCTTGCAATTCGGCAGATCCCCCTGTGGTGCGGGGAAGGTTCGTACCGTGCTGGTGAGCGCAGTTGATTGTCGAGTCCATCGACACAGTTCAGTAGATTTCACCCGCGGCGTCGGCCTGGGTCAGTAGTACGGCGTGGATCCGGCCCCAAATCCCCTCTACCGCGAAACGGCGGTGGCGCTTCCACGCGGTCTGCCACGGATCGAACTGCTTCGGCAGGTCACGCCATGCGATCCCACACCGGTACCGGTAAGCGATACCCTCAACGACCTGGCGGTGGTTCCGGAACGGGCAGCCGCGTTGGCCATCGGAACTCGGCAGCAACGACTCGACAGGAGTCCACTTCTCATCGGGAAAAGCCTGAAATCGAGACATGCTGCCAAGGTATCCAACCGGGGATCAACCTATTGGGAGACACGCCCTGGGGCTGTCATTGCCGGATTCACATTTGAAACGTCCCTGAAACGAATACTCGTTAGCGTCGAAACTCCTATCTGTGGAGGAGAAGCATCATGAGTGACATGTTCGGTCGGAATGCGGCGGAAACCTTGATGAGCGGTCTCGGGAGGCGCCGGTTTCTGGGGGTCATCGCGGCCTTCGGGACGCTCTCGGCAGCAACAGCGTGCACCAGCGCAGGGACGGCGGCAAGCGGCAGTGCAGGAACGCCGCCCGCGACGGGGCAACCATCACCTGGCGTGTCAGGTGTCGCCGGAGGCACCCCGTCAGCGGTTGGTTTCGGCGAAATTTTGCAGCCCGGCAGAGGTGCCATCCAGGGCGACGCGTATCTGGCGTCCACCCCCGGGGAGGTTTTGTGGGGCTACGTGCCCACGGTTCACGCCAAGCCGGTGCTGTCGATCCGCTCCGGCCAGACGGTGACCATCGACGCCCTTTCCCATGAAGGCATCCTCGAGGACCAGGGACGGGATCCACGGGAGTATTTCGGGGCACTTGGTGTGGCCGAGAACAGCATCCTCGAGGACGCGGTGAGTATCGCGGCCGAATACAACCGGACGCCCCGGAACTTCGACGCCGACGGCCCGCATATCGTCACCGGCCCCGTCGCGGTCGAAGGAGCCGAACCCGGGGACGTCCTGAAGATCGAGACGCTCGAGGCAACCCCGCGCGTACCCTACGGCGTCGTTTCCAGCCGTCACGGGAAAGGAGGGTTGGCCCTGCAGGCGGAAAACCAGCCGCCCGCAGGCATCACCCTTGAGGAAGTGATGCCCCCAGTCGCCACCGACAACCGTTCATCGGGCATCCCCTCGGACTACGGGAACGTCTCGGTCTTCACAGCTATTGAGGACGGCAAGGGCGTGATGAGAAGCGGAGACATGACGGTGAGATTCCCGCTACGCCCCTTCATGGGAATGATGGGTGTGGCATTCGCCGAATCCGAGGAGCTCACCTCGCCCGAAGCCAACTCGGTCCCTCCCACGCTCGGCGGCGGGAACATCGACATCCGCCACCTCGGTGCGGGGTCCACCTTCTACCTGCCGGTGAAAGCGGAGGGAGCGTTGTTCTACGTCGGTGATCCCCACATGGGGATGGGCGACGGAGAAGTGGCCCTGACCGCGATGGAAGGATCGCTGCGCGGCTCCTTTCGGCTGACCGTGTGCAAACCCGGTTCGGGAGACGCACCTTCGGTTGCCTACACATATCCCTTCGGCGAGACGAAGGACGCCTGGATTCCCATCGGGCTCTCTGACCCCGATGGGCTTGCAGGAGGAGGGGTCAGCGGAGACCTGAACGTCGCCATGCGCCGGGCCATCGTCAATGCTCTTGACTTCCTGCAGAACGACCGGGGGATGGACCGCGCCATCGCCTATGCCTACCTCTCGGCGGCCGCGGACTTCGCCGTGTCGCAGGTCGTGGACCGCACCGTGGGTGTACACGGGCTCATCAGCAAAGCGGACTTCACCTGAGTGGATCATCGGAAAGCGTCCACGACATTGAGCTAGTTCCCTGACATGGCGGTGATGTCGCAAAAATAGTGAGTAGGTTCAGGTGATGAACGAACTGGTTGCTTTTGTCCTGGCCCGCGTTGCGGAGGACCAGGACCTCGCTCACGCAGCCCTGCATGATCCCGGGTTCGGCGGCGTTCTGGGTGCCTACGTGCATGGCGGCCACGCCGATCGTGGGCAACCAAATTACAGGCCAAGATATGCCTCGGATGACCCGCTGGCCCGTCACATCGCGCAACAACACCCTGGAAAGGTAATTGCGGACTGCCAAGCCAAGCAACGTTTAGTGGCGCATCTGCAAAGCATTCACCGCGATGACGAGGCAACCAGTGAACAAAACGATGTGCGCATACTGCTCGAACTTCTGGCCATGTCATGGAACCAGCACGCCGACTACAGGACCACCTGGGTCAGCTGATACCTCAGCGACCAAGGACACGTCAGGCCGCCCTCACCCAGCGCGGCCTTCCAAGAGATCAACGACAGCACCCGAACACACCTCTGTGCAAAACGCGCATGACGCCTGCGCCCAGCAACACTGCACGACGCAAAGCCATCGGCGCCTAACTGCTGAAGCGAAGATCACTCAGCAGCGTCCGGGGGGACCGTCCGATAAACGGTGTGTGGGGTCCGGCGGCTTCATCAATAGGTGGTGTTTTCGAACCGGCCCGCGAAGGAGAACACGCTAGTTCTTTCTTTCGTCGTAAGCACGCACGCACGCACGCCCGAGGGTTCCTCCCGGACTGCCGTTTGGGTAGGTTGAACCTAGTCCACGGTCGTCGTCAGTGGCGGGTCAGTCGGCATGTTGGAGGAGTCGACCTGGAGTCCTACTGTGACAGTCTGTCCCTGGTTCAGTGTCGAAGCCCAGTCTGCTCCTACACAGGTGATGGATTCTTTGGGTACTGCAGTGCAGGTCATTCCCCAAGCATTGGCTACGGCGGTGGCGTTTGGATCGTCCCACTTCACTGACCAGCGTTCTAGATCCTCGTCGGCCGTAACCTTGATTGAGGCGACGTAGCCTGTCTCCCAGGAGGCTTCCGGCACCCACTGCATGGAGTTAGCGGTCTGTGCTGTACGCGGAGGCGTTGTTGGCGAAGGTGGAGTCGTTGAGTCGGTCGTGACCTGTTTCGTTGGTTGGGTGACTGATGGTTCCTGGAGCAGGAAGGCCAGGGCGGTGAGTTTGCTGGTTTCCGGGGTTCGCCAATTGTCTTTGATAAGACCGCCTGTGTCACCGCTATTGGGGTTATAGGACCAATAGGAGTAGCTGATCCCGGTGCTGTCTAGGTATTTGACCATTTGGTCCAGCCATTGCTTGTCGGAAGTAGTTTCGAGTTTGGTTCCGAATTCGCCGAGGAGTACGGGCGCGATGCCCTGTCTGGCGATGTAACCCCAGTTGGTGTCCCAGACGCCGGGCAGGTTGACGGGGTAGTCGGGGGCGGAGAACCACTTTTGTGGGTACACGGAGCCAGGGTAATCGTGGGGGGAGTAGACGACACGGTGATCGACGTCGAGCCCGATGGGATGCGTGGCGACGCCTTTGAGTCCGCTCCCCCACCAGGTGGCGGTGCCGTCGGATTCGTTTTCGATGCCTTCGACGATGATGAGCAGGTTCGGGTTGATGGACAGGACTGTATTGCCGGCCCGTGTGGCGGCGGCCTGCCAATCGGTTGCAGGGTTTCCGCATCCCCAGCAGGCAGCTCCGCGCGGTTCGTTGTGCAGGTCGACTCCGATAACGGTCGGATTGTTCTTATACCGGTCGGCGAGCCTTGCCCAGTCCGCGATCCATGTTTCCTCACTGTAGGTGGGGGTGTACCAGAGTTCGGACTGTGATCCTGAGTCCGGTCGGTGGCGGTCAAGGATGACATTGAGTCCGTTGGCTTTCGCTACGGCAATGACGGCATCCATGACCTCAAGCGGGGCTTTGCCGAGCAGATCGGGGTTGGCCGAGTAGTCAATGGAGCTGGTTTCACCGGTGGTGATGCACTCATTGGAGTACGGTAGGCGAATCGTGTTGAACCCCATGTCCTTGATTTGCCGGATACCCTCGGCAAGGTTGATGGTCCACAGCCCGTGAGGCGCGCATTCCGGGGTTTCCAGACCAAACCAACTGGTCGACTTGATCACGTACGGGTTGTTTGCCGCATCGCGGATCGTTCCGCCATCAGTGTGGAGCCAACCGGAGTTCGCGGCTGTGGTTTCCGCTGCTCTCACCTCACCCGTTCCTGTCTTGGCCACAGCTAGCCCGCTGAGGACCAGGAGTACCACTACGGCACATAGTGTGGCCTTGAGCAGGCCTAGCATCTTTGTGCTGGGCATACGTTGGAATAATGGCATGCTGCTGGGTGGTTTGGATCGCATGGCTGAGACCTTCGTTGTTCGGTAGCCCGGCTGACCGCGTGGGTCCCGTGGCTTTGCGTCCCCGGCTCACACCGGGTTTGCCCTTGTCGGCAACCACCCTCTCGTACCACAAACTGGTGCGGTAGAGACGGACGGCCTTGTCTTATTCTCCGGTAGACACCTCAGCTATTGATGCGGCTATGCCCTTGTTTGAACGCAGTGTTTCCGCAGGAAAAAGGGGAAGGTTCTGGCTGCATCGCTCTTGATGACTATGTGGCGGGACCGGGGCGGTTATGGTTTCCTCGGTGTCCTTCATGGTGGTGTTGACCAGAACTGCGGTATCGGTATTCACGGTGTTGCTCCTTCGTTGCGGTGGTGTCGGGCCCTTGGTGACCAGCAGTGGGCTCTCTCCCCCGACGCTTCTATGTCTGTCAAGCGGGTGGAAACGGGTGTGGGCGCAGACCATAGCGGGGCGGCTTTGGTGACCGGCCAGCGTCCCCTCTCCCCCGTTGTTTTGGCTGCTGGCGAAGCTTGCGGAGCTGTGGCCGACGGAGGCCTGTCTACCCCTAGGGCAAGGGGCCGGGAATTTCCGGAGGAGATCAGCGACGAAGGAGCGCCGCAGGGAACTTCCTGCACCGCAGGCCCCGGAGGAACGGAGGGGCTAGACCGGCCGGAGCGGACACGTACAATCCGTCAGGACAGCAGCAAAAACAGAAAAACGCTTCTACAGCCCGAGCTCAGCGAGGCCCGTGCAGTAGGCCTGGGCGCTTGCCGCGCGAGGCCGGAACCCAGAGTCTTTAGGCCACACGTTGTTCCGGGCTACGTTGCTTGCGCTACGCCCAATTGATCAATCGGCACGCTTCACGGACGGTGATGATATGAGAGCATCTGCCGTTGAAGCAGTCAGCGTTTCCGGTCGGTCGTCTACTCACGAAGCCACGCCCGGTATTGGAACACCCGCCGCACCACGAGCTGCGGTTCTACCGGCTGCTCAGTCGGGCCATTCACGCCAAGCCCGCACCGCTCAGGCTTATCGCGGAGATGCCCGCCGACGCGCATGCACTCGTTGCTGCAGCGGGTGCCCGGGTGCGCCACCGATTTCCCGGGATCCAAGTCTTAGTCGGTTTCCGATGCGGGATAGAAAAAGACATCCACCGAGTTGCCGCGGTAATGAAACCGGGCGAGGCTCCCTGCGGGAGGCCTTCCTCCTCGAATGCTCCCGAAAGGAACCACGCGTCGATGTCCGCAAAAAGATCAACCCCGGGCGGTACGCAATTGGCGCCGTCGACGGTGGGACCCGAACGGTCGATGAGCATGAAGCACTGAAGTCCCTGCTTATCCACGGCGAACCACGGTTCTACCCCCCGATATGCTTCGTAGCCGCGAATGCTGGTGCGGTCGACGTCGGCTCCCAGGAATTCCAGCAACGAAAACACCACACTGTCCGCCTCGCCTGCGATCGGATACAAGGTGGCATCGGGACGCGGTCCCACGAGCGCCTCCACGGTGTACGCGAGGGCAAGAAAGCCCACCAGTGCACCTGCCAGGAACCAGCCACGGCGGGTACGTGAAGCAGTGATGCGATGCCGAAGCGACCGCGGTGAGCCCTCGCTGGAGACCGCAGCCGTGCTGCCGGCTGCCGAGTCCGGGCGATCAGCTCCGAACATCGTCCAAGCGAAGTCAGCCGCTGGCGCGCCTTCCGCGGCGGGAGCAGCTTCGCTGATTTCGGTGGCGCCTTTACGCGGACTCGCGGTGCGTGCCGCTTCCAGTTCCGTCAGCCGTGCCAGCGCAGCGGGGTCGTCCTGGATATCGGGATGCCGACCATAGGCCCTCCTACGGAGCTCATCCAGTTCACGCCCGGCATCGGGCGGGGGCGAGGATGCGTCCATCAGTCGGCCTCGGGGATGAGGTGGACGTAGGCATCCACCGTGTCGCCACGAAAGATGAACCGGATGATGCCATCGCCGGCGAGTCCTTCGAAACCTTCAAACCCATCACCGGATGACGAGACGTCCATGATCAGGTCTGCCCCAGACGGAGCGCAACGCGATTCTGACAGGCTGTTGCTAGCTAGGTGCACCGCCACGAGACACGGCGAGTCGAACGAGTTCGCCCCCGCCCAAATCTCGAGGCCGCGATACGACCCGAACCCGCAGAGGGTTGAAGTGTCGATCTCGAACAAGCGCAATTCCTCGACCAACCGGCTGTGGACCTCGCCGAAGGCCTCGGCCGCGGTCGAATGCAGAGTAGCCTGGGGGCGCGGTGCGGATACGAGGAGGACCGTCGCGACGATTCCGCCCGCGACGACCAGTCCGCTAATCCCCCACGCCAGGCGACTCCGCCACATCACCGTCGCGCGTTGCGCGAGCGACCGCGGCGAGCCTTCCTCCGTCGGCTGGGACGCGGCAGACGCGGAGCTGGCCGGCTCCGGCGCCGCCGGATTTCCTGCTGAGGCAGCGTCGGCTGGTGCCGCCGTCGGCGGGACATCAGTTCGGGCTGTTCCTGTGCGCGTAGGGGCATCCGCCCGGCGCTCGTCCTCAGTGCGGCGCGCCGCCTCGACTTCGCGCGACCGTGCGAGAGCCGGAAGATTGAACCCGATGTCGGGATCCGGCTCGTACGCACTCGCGCGCAGTTCATCGAACTCGCGGTCGGCGTCCGAAGGGGGCGTGAAGCCGTCCACAGCTGAAAGGTACACCAGTGTGCCGAGCGAGTCTACGGGCGCTCACACGAGGGCCGCCATGAAGCCGGGACAGCGGAAGGCTTGGAATCTTCACCCCCGGCACACAGGATCGACGTTGCTGAAGATCGGGCGGTGAACACGATCAGGCGCCGGCCATGGTCGGCGGCGTTCTCCAACAGATACGTCTCCAGGCCCAATCACAGCTCGAGGCCTCTATACGCCGTTTCGGGTGCTGTGCTCGGTTGCGCTGGTGGCGGTCCAGCTTCCCAGGAGTGCCAGGGCGTGGTGGGAGGGGCTGCCTGTACGCGCTGGGGCTATGGCGCGTGAGACGCTTTTCCTAGCTGTTGGCCTTTTCCAGTGTTCGGCCGATGATGCGAGCTGCCTCTGCCCCGGCAGCGTGGGACCGGGCTAGTTCCGCAGTGGCGTAGAGAGTGTTGAGTTGGCGGTAGAGGATTCGAGCGATGTAGCGCTTGAGGGATCTGCGGATCTCGCGATAGCTACGGCCTTCCTGAGTGCGTCTGACGACGTAGTCCCGTGTTCCAGGGTCATGGACCATCCGGGTCATGGTGATGGTGTGCAGTGCTCGTGAGGTGTACTACTGATGTGAGACAGTTTTTGAAAGGATTGTTCTCATGTCTGCTCGACCAAGTTATACCAATGAATTCAAGGCTGATGCCGTG
>NZ_JADOUU010000046.1:0-10590 GCF_015751955.1 Arthrobacter sp. CAN_A214 | reverse complement strand
AGAACTTCCATCATCGGAAGGCCTCGACCTCTATCTCGTCACCGACGCGCCCGCCCCGGCTACACCCCGCCTGCACTCTCGTTTGCGATGAGCCGATTAACATCGCTGCAATGACCTCATCTGAGCCACATCTCTTTCGCCCTCGACTGAAAAGAAGGCAAACTGTGGCTCCGCTTCTCCTCATCTCAGCCTGTGGCCTGGCCCGGGAAATCATCGCAATTATGCGTGAGACCAATTACCCGAATGAAGTGATTGGGATTCTCGACGACAACCCCGATTTCCAGGGCCGCGAATTGGACGGTGTACCTGTCGTCGGGAAACTTGAGGCTGCCTCCCGCCACCCCATGGCAAAGTTTCTTGTCTGCACAGGGGGGAGCGCCGGCCGCGAAAACGCTGTTCGGCGTCTGACCCGAGCGGGGATCACCGGTGACCGATATGTCAGTTTCATCGATCCGAGTGTCACTGTTCCTGCCGGCTCCCGCATCGGTGACGGAAGCATCGTCCTTGCCAATGTGGTGATGACGACTGCGGTTACTGTCGGCGATCACGCAGTCGTGATGCCCCGTGTGACGCTGGCATATGACAACGTGATCGGTGATTTCGCGATCCTGGCGGCCGGAGCAGCACTCGGTGGGCAGGTGACAGTGGACTCCGGGGCATATCTGGGAATGAATTCGAGTATCCGTCGGGGAGTTACGGTCGGGTCCCGTTCAAGTATCGGGTTGGGAGCTGCGGTACTGGAGGACGTCCCAGCAGGTGAAAAGTGGGGCGGAGTGCCGGCTGCCCGGCTGTCCGTTCGCCCTGTCCGGACGGCGGCGGGGGACTCGAGTCCTGAGCATACGGCCAGCGCGCGCACCCCAAAATCGGCATTCGAACGGTTGACGTTGTCGGCCGGTCTCCTGGCTCTGCAGTGAAGGCGAACCTCCGGGAGGCGGGGCTGTTGCTGCTTCATCTCCACCGGCGGGGGCCGTCGTCTTGTCCTGCGGGTTTCCCACGGAACGTGTTGTACGATTGGAGGCGATGCCTAGGCGAGGGAGCAGCCCGGAGAGATTTCGGGGCGAACTCCGTGATCGACGGTGGCTAGCGACAGTATGTTTCTAGACAACTCCTCCACGAGCGTGTTTCCCCGCCCGGCAACGTCCATGCAAAGCCCGCTCTTCGCGGCCATTGCCCAGCGTTCAAGGAGAACCATGTCAGAGCAGAGAATCGCAGCAGTAGTACGCACCGAATTCGGTAAGGGCGCGGCCCGCCAGGCCCGCCGCGCCAACATGATCCCCGCCGTGATCTATGGTCACGGCGAGGAAGCCCTCCACATCCTGCTGCCGAGCAAGGCGACGACGCTCGCCGTCCGCACCGCCAACGCCCTGCTGACGATCGACATCGACGGCGACGAGCACCTGGCCCTTGCCAAGGATGTCCAGCGGAACACGCTCAAGCGGATTGTGGAACACATCGACCTCCTGACCGTGCGAAGGGGCGAGAAGGTCGAGGTCGACGTCGCCATCCACATCGAAGGCGAGCCCGCCCCTGAGGTTGTGGCCAACCTTGAGCACAACACCGTGCTGGTGGAGGCAGAGGCAACGCACCTGCCCGAAACCCTCACCGTCAACATCGAAGGCCGAGGCGTCGGCGAGCACATCCACGCCTCCGACATCGTTCTGCCCGCGGGCACCACGCTGCTCATCGATCCCGAGACGCTGATCGTCAACCTCGCCGCGCCGACCGTTCAGGATCTCGGAGAGTCGGATGCCACCGACGTCGACACCGAAGCGGTCTCCGAGGGTGCCACGGCCGCCGGCGCCTCCGACAAGACCATCTCAGACGCTGACGAAAGCTAGTCCGGGCAGCTTCTGTGCCTAGCGATGCATGGCTCGTAGCCGGGCTCGGGAACCCCGGGCCCGGCTACGCCAACAACCGCCACAACGTCGGCCAGATGGTGCTCGATGTGCTCGCTGCACGCCTCGGCGGCCGCTTCAAGTCCTCCAAGGCACAGGCAGTTGCCTTCGAGGGACGGATGGGTATCGGTGGTCCCCGCCTGGTGCTCACCAAACCTCTCACCTATATGAACCTCACAGGCGGCCCGGTGTCGGCGCTTGCAAGGTTCCATGACATCGCGCCCGACCAGGTCATCGCCGTGCATGACGAGATAGACATTCCCTTCAACACGGTAAAGCTCAAGTTCGGTGGTGGCGAGGGCGGTCACAACGGGTTGCGTGACCTTAGCCGGGCGTTGGGCACCAAGGACTACTACCGGGTGCGTGTGGGCGTGGGTCGGCCTCCCGGACGCCAGGATGCCGCTGACTACGTCCTGAAGGATTTCGGCAGCGCGGAGAAGAAGGAGCTCGCCTTCCTCCTGGAGGACGGTGCCGACGCAGTGGAGGCCCTGATCCTTGAAGGGCTGGTTGAAGCGCAGCAGAAGTTCCATTCAGCGCTGAAGTAGGGAACGGTCAGCAGGAGGGCAGACGCTTGCAGCAACTGCCTGCGGCGTCGGCGGCTAAGGGTGACCCGGCTCGGAAAGCGAGGCTGCGCGGCGTGGATAGACGGTGACGTCGGCGGCGTCGAAGGAGAACCACACGGAGTTCCCTGGCGCAAGGTCGAGGTCGGCTGCTGCAGCAGGAGTGATATCGGCCGCGAAGTCCCCCGCGCGGACCCGGACGAGGCCGCGGTGTGGCTCGACATCCAGGACGACGCCGGGAAGGTTCGTGACGTCGGCGGCCGCAGGCTGGACAAGGGACACCCGGACTGCGGAGGGACGTACCGCCGCGACAACTTCCGCGTGCAGGGGGATGCCCGACGTCGTGGTCGCGATATCGTTCCCGGAATCGGTACGGACTCCCCGGGCGGTCAGCACGCCGGAGAGGACGTTGAGTCCCGCGAGATCGGCGGTGAAGCGGCTCTGCGGTCTCTCGAGCACTTCCCGCGTAAGCCCCTGCTCGACGATTTTTCCGGCATCGAGAACCACCACTCGATCAGCCAGTGTGAAGGCGTCGAGGATGTCGTGGGTGACGATAACCGCAGTCTGCTCCCGAAGCACGCGCTTGAGCATCCTGCGCAGCGCCGGGGCAACCGAGACATCGAGTGCCGCCATCGGTTCGTCGAGCAGCAGGAGGGTGGGTTCCGACGCCAGTGCGCGGGCCACGGCGACACGCTGCGCCTGGCCGCCGGAGAGCTCCGCGGGCATCCTGTCCATCAGATCCAGGGCCTCCACCTCCCGCAGCCAGCTCCGTGCACGCGCCCGGGCTTCGGCCTTGCGGACTCCCGCGCTGCGCGGCCCGAAGGCGACATTCTCCAGAACGCTCAGATGGGGAAACAGCAGGGGATCCTGGGCAAGCAGTGACACGCCCCGGGCTGCAGGAGGGGTGAAGGTGGACCGCCCCCCGGGGACCACCTCGAACAGCACACTGCCGTTGAGGTCCGATTTGCCGGCGTCGGGTTGCAACAGGCCCGCGATCGCCGAAAGCAGGGTCGATTTCCCGGCGCCGTTCGGCCCCAGGACAGCAAGTGTCTCGCCGGATTCGATCGCCAGCGACACCGAGAAACCGCGGAGGGACACAGTTGCGTCGAACTGGAGCGTCACGAGTCAGCGCTCCCGCGGGCGCCCGCCGCACCTGGCCGGTGGGCGAGGCCGACCACGATGACCGCGACGATGACCAGCACGAGGGACAGCGCGACTGCGGTGTCAGGATCCGTCTCCCGTTGCAGGTAGATCTCCAGGGGCAGCGTGCGGGTGGAACCCTGAAGGCTTCCGGCGAACGTCAGGGTTGCGCCGAACTCCCCGAGGGCCCTGGCGAACGAGAGGATTGCACCCGAAAAAAGCGCGGGAAGCACGAGGGGAATAGTCACTCGGCGCAGCACCGTCGTGGGGCGTGCCCCGAGGGTGGCTGCCACGGCTTCATAACGCGTGCCCACCGTCCGCAATGCACCTTCGAGACTCAGTACCAGGAAGGGCACGGCCACGAACGTCTGGGCGAGGACCACGGCGGTCGTGGAGAACGCGATGTCGATGCCGAGGAACTCGAGGGTTCCGCCGAGGAGCCCGCGCCTGCCGAAGGTGTAGAGCAACGCCAGTCCGCCGACCACAGGTGGCAGGACCAGAGGCAGTAACACGAGCGAGCGAAGCAGTTTCTGGCCACGGAACGCGGTGCGGGCCAGCACCAGCGCCATCGGGACACCGAAGAAAACGCAGAGCAGCGTGGCCGCGGCGGATGTACGCAGACTCAACCACAGGGCAGCCAAGGACGACTCGGAAGTGATGAGTGAGAGAAACTCTGCCCAGTCGACACGGAGAACCATCGCAGCCAGCGGCAGCACCACGATCAGCGCTCCGGCAAGGGCCACCGCCAGAATCCAGCGCGGAAGGCCGATAAAGGGGGAAGGAGGGGCCACTGCAGACATCGGGCTAGGGTGCGCCGAAGCCGGCGGCCTCGAGGACTGTCCGGCCCGCATCACCGGTGACGTAGGTGACGAAGGTGCGCGCGGCTTCCTTCTCCTCGGTATCCGCGAGGACTGCGAGCGGGTAGGTGCTGAGGACGTCAGCGGATTCCGGGACGGTGATGCCCTCAACGGCATCTCCGGCAGCGAGAACGTCAGTGGCGTAGACCAGTCCGGCGTCCGCTTCTCCGGAGGTGACCTTGCCCAGGACATCCGTCACTGAGGATTCCTTGCTGACCGGGGACAGGGAGACGCCGATCAGTTCTCCAAGGGCCGCGGTCGCCGCGCCGCAGGGAACCCGCTCTGCGCACACGACAGTCTTGACGGCGTCATCGGCGAGATCGGCGAACGATGTGATGGACGCGGGATTTCCTGGCGGCACGGCGATCTCGAGGTGGTTGGTCGCAAAGACCACCGGTTCGCCCTGAAGCAACGATGCCTCACTCAACCCGACCATGCTCCTGGTGTCAGCCGATGCGAAGACGTCGGCTGGCGCGCCCTCCAGAAGCTGGGTTGCGAGGTCTGACGAGCCGGCAAAGCTCAGTTCCACGGCGGTGTCGGGGTTCTGGGCTTCATAGGCGTCGGCGAGCTCGGTGAATGGCGCACGCAGGGACGCGGCGGCGAACACGGTCACCGAAGTATCGTCCGCGGACTGCCCTGCACAGGCCGAGAGCAGGAGCGGCAGTGCCAGAGAGGCAACGACCACGGCGTTACGGCTCATTTCTCTGTCTTTCTACTCTGGGCGACTGCCGGCGTCTCGACCAGAACAGTCGTGGCCTTGACGACCGCCACGGCCACTGATCCCGGTTCGAGCCCTAGGTCCCGTACAGCTTCACTACTCATCAAGGACACCACCCGGTACGGTCCGCATTGGATCTCGACCTGCGCCATGACCTTATCAAGGATGACGCCGGTGACGATGCCCACGAACCGGTTGCGGGCGGACCTTCCGATTCCCGACGGATCCTCCGGGACGACTGCGTTGTCGCGTGCCAGGTGGGCCAGCTCGAGCCCGTCCACCACAGTGCGGCCCGAGGAGTCCCTCTCACTCAGGAGCACGCCGTTGTCGATCCACCGCCGCACGGTGTCGTCAGACACGCTCAGGTATTGCGCGGCGTCCCGGATCCGTATTTGAGTCACAAAGACTATTTTATAACCTCAACTGCGACTTCGGGGCTCGTTGCCGGGTGAGTTAAGTGCGGTGTCGTCCAACGGCTGACCCGTCCCAAGTTTTTCCGAAGGCGGCTGCTCCACGATTGAGCCAGCCGGCGCTTTTCGGGGGTGGCCGGGAAATCATGAGGAGAGCAGCCATGTTCAAGCAATACCGCACGGATCATGGAAGAGACGGCGATTCGCGCCGTCAACATCGGAGAAGCATTCCGACACGATTGACGGCGGGACTGGTGGCAATGGTGCTCGGTGCCGGTGTGCTGCCGGCAGTCCTCGCCCCGGCGGTTCTGGCTGCTCCCGTGGGTCAGGGGCTCACCCTGAACGCAGGGGACATGCGCTTCATCCTGAAGCAGATCAAGATCGCCGAGAACAACGCCACCAAGGAAGACGCCCTCGGCAACCCGGTTCCCGGCGCGCCGCTGCTCGGTAGTGGAGCCAACCAGGTCGCCAACCCGCTGCTGCCGTACGGCCTTCGCACAGTGGACGGCTCGGACAACAACCTCATCGCGGGCCAGGAGAAGTTCGGCTCCACCAGCCTCCCTTTTCCCCGGCTGGCAGCACCCCAGTGGCGCAACGCTCCGAACGGGCAACCCTATAAGTCGGTCAATACCACTATCTCCGATGGCACCGCGCGGTTCATCAGCAACGTGATCGTGGACCAGACCGACACCAATCCCGCAGCCATCGCCGCTGCGAGCCGCGCCCACCGGACGGTGAACGACGAACCGACCGCCATACCCTGCACCAGCCCGGGAGTCCCGGAGAACTGTGTGGAAAAGGGTGAAACGCTTGACATTCCGAATGTCACCACCGATTTCGGCCTGTCCCCGCCCTACAACGGGATGTTCGCCCTGTTCGGTCAGTTCTTCGACCACGGCGTGGATTCCACCAGGAAGTCCAAGAGCATGGTCATGATGCCGCTCGCCGCGGACGATCCCCTCTTTGTGCCTGGTGGCCGAACGAACTTCATGGTGCTGAGCCGCGCTGAGAACCAGCCGGGCCCCGACGGAACCCTGGGGACCGCTGATGACGTCCAGGACGGCACCAATACGAATTCCCCTTGGGTAGACCAGAGCCAGACCTATTCGTCGCACCCCGCCCACCAGGTCTTCCTGCGCGAGTACTCACTGGCAGAAGGCAAACCCGTATCGACCGGCGAACTGCTCGAAGGTGTCGAAGGCGTACCTGCGACCGCCACCGATCCTGGCACTCCCGGGGGCATGGCGACGTGGCAGGACGTCAAGGAGCAGGCGGCTACGCTCCTCGGTCTTGAACTCTCGGACGCCGACATCGGGAACATCCCGATGATCGCCACCGACCAGTACGGACGTTTCCTCCGTGGTCCGAGCGGGCTTCCGCAGTACATCAAGCAGGACAAGACGCTGGTTGAAGGCAACCTCACGACCCCGGTGCCAGTCCCCGCAGATGTGCAGCGCATCAACATCGCCTTTCTCGACGACATCGCCCACACCGCCTCGCCGTTCAATTCCCAGACGGGGGCACTGCTCCTGGCGGATGGCGATACAGCTGTCAACCCGGTCAACGGCCCGCCGGCGACCACCTACGACGACGAGATGCTGGACCAGCACTTCATCGCAGGCGACGGGCGCGTCAATGAGAACGTCGGACTCACGGCGATCCACCAGGTGTTCCACTCCGAGCACAATCGGCTGGTGACCTACATGGAGGAGCTTCTCACCTCCCTGAACCTCGACCTGAACGAGTGGAAGCTCGCGGATGGAACCTGGAACGGTGAACGCCTCTTCCAGGCAGCGCGGTTCGTCACCGAAATGGAATACCAGCACCTCGTTTTCGAGGAGTTCGCGCGGAAGATCCAGCCGGGTATCAACCCGTTCAACGTCTTCACGCAGGCCGACACCGGCATCGACCCCGCCGTCAAGGCGGAGTTCGCGCATGCGACCTACCGGTTCGGCCACTCCATGCTGACCGAGGACATCGATCGGAAAACGAATACCGGTGTGGACATCGGGATGCCGCTCCTCGAAGGTTTCCTCAACCCCCCCGCCTACTACGCCAACGGCGGCACGACGATGTCTCCGGCAGCGGCCGCGGGCAGTATCGCCATGGGCATGACCGACCAGGTAGGCGCCGAACTCGATGAATTCGTCACTGACACCCTGCGCAACAACGTGCTGGGACTCCCCTTGGACCTCGCGGCCCTCAACTTGGCACGCGGGCATGACACCGGAGTTCCTTCGCTCAACAACTTCCGCAGCCAGCTCTACACGAGTACCGGCGATTCATCCCTGAAGCCGTATACCAGCTGGGTGGATTTCGGCCAGGCGTTGAAGCACCCCGACTCCGTGGTCAACTTCATGGCCGCCTATGGACAGCACCCGAGTATCAAGGGCGCAGCGTCCATTGACGGCAAGCGTGCAGCAGCTCAGCTGCTGTTCGACATGAATCCGGATTCGACAGCAGGAACACCGTCCGATGCATATGACTTCGTCAACAGCACCGGTACCTGGGCCGCCACTGAGTCAGGGCTGAACGACGTCGACCTGTGGGTCGGCGGTCTCGCCGAGATGCAGAACCTCTTCGGTGGCCTCCTGGGATCCACGTTCAACTACATCTTCGAGCGCCAGATGACCGACCTCCAGGACGGCGACCGGTTGTACTACCTGTCCCGCACCTCCGGCCTGAACCTGCGCACCGAACTCGAGGGCAACTCCTTCGCCGAACTCATCATGAGGAACACCGATGCATCAGCCCTCAAGGCCGAGGTCTTCGGTGTGGCGGATTGTGAGTTCGAGATGGCAAACATCGTCGCCACGTCGGGCAACAGCGTGGCAGACGACCCCGCCTCAGCCTGTAACGAATCCGCGCTGCTTCTTCGGATGGCTGACGGGACCATCCGGTACCGCGTCAGCAACTCCATCGACCGTCCGGGCCTCAACGCCCAGTCCACCTTCAATGGCACGGCCGGCACCGACCGCATCTGGGGCGGAATCGACAACGATACGTTCTGGGGCAACGACGGCAGTGACATTCTCGAGGGCTCGGACGGCGCTGACACGGTCCTTGGAGGCAAGGGCAATGACCGCATCACCGACTCCCATGGCGATGACGTCCTGAAGGGTGGTCCCGACAACGATGCAATCGATGCCGGACCGGGCCTCGACATCATCATGTCCGGCGACGGCGCTGACTTCTCCAACGGCGGACTCAACGGGAACGAGCACTTCGCCGGTGAAGGCGACGATCTCGTGATCGCTGGCGACGGGCCTGACGCAGTGTTCGGTGGCGGCGGGAACGACTGGGTCGAAGGCGGCAACGCTAACGACCTCCTGCAGGGTGACAGCGGCGCACCGTTCTTCGACGACATCAACAATCCGGGCCATGACGTCCTGATCGGTGACTCCGGTGAAGATGATTACGACGCCGAGGGCGGCGACGACGTCATGGTTGCCGGCCCGGGTATCGAACGCAACCACGGCGTGTACGGCTTCGACTGGGTCACCCACGCTCGGTCGATCGAACGCGGGGACTCCGACATGCGGATGCTGGTGGTGGAGGGCCCCAACGCTCTCCGTGACCGGTTCCTGCTGGTCGAGGGGCTGTCCGGCTGGGACCAGAACGACGTGCTTCGCGGCACTGATGTCGCCCCTGCCGACGAGGACGTCGAGCTGAACGCTCCGGCGTTGACCAACATCCTCGATGCTGAGGGTATTGGACGTATCAGCGGGCTCAGTGAACTCCTGCCGACAGAGGCAACAAGCTTCGGAGCCGGCAATATCATCATCGGTGGTTCCGGAAGTGACGAGATCTGGGGCAACGGCGCCGATGACATCATCGACGGCGACAAATGGCTGAACGTACGCCTGAGCGTTCGCGACGACGCCAACGTGGAGACCCGCACCGCCAACTCCCTCACGGAGATCCAGGCTGACATCATGGCCGGCCTCACCGATCCCGGCAAGACGGAGATCGTTCGCGAGATCCTCTCGAGCCCGGGAACAACCGACGTAGACACCGCGATGTTCTCCGGAGCACGGGCTGAATACACCATCACCAAAGCCGGCGCGATCACCACGGTGACGCACACCGGTGGAACAGCAGAGGATGGCACTGACACCATCACCAATGTGGAGCTGCTCAAGTTCACAGATGCAACAGTCGAGGTTTCGACTCTCGCATCAGGTGAGCCGACGAACGCAGCACCGACTGTCACGACGCGGACGCCCGCAGCAGATGCTGTCGGAGTAGCAGGAAACTCCGACATCACTGCATCGTTCAGTGAGGTGGTGACAGGGGTCAGCGGCACCACGATGACGCTGACCGATCCCGCCGGTACGGTGGTGCCCGGTGCTGTGACATATGACGCGGTCACGGGGGTTGCTACTTTGGACCCGACTGCTGATCTGGCTGCGAACACCGTGTACACGGTGAACCTGACCGAGGGAATCATCGACGCCGGAAGTGTCGCCCTGGCTCCGGTGAGCTGGAGCTTCACCACCGCGGCAGCGGTAGTGCCGGTGAATCCGGCACCGACAGTGACGTCACAGGCGCCTGCAGCTGATGCTGTGGGAGTAGGGTTCACCTTCAACGTCAGTGCGGGATTCAGTGAACCAGTGACCGGGGTGAGCACTACCACGATGCGGCTCACCAACCCCGCAGGTGGAACGGTGTCCGCGGCGGTCACGTATAACGCCGCGACCCGCGTGGCCACTCTGGACCCGGCGTTCGGCCTCGCGTCGAACTCCCGGTACACGGTGACGCTGACTTCGGGTATCCGGGACACCTTCGGCGTGGCCTTGGCACCGGTTACCTGGACCTTCACCACAGGGGCCGCAAGTCCAGTTGCCATTGCGACTCCGCTAATCTCGGCAGTTGCGCCCCGTACACCGATACTCGGTGCTGCCAGTGGAGCCGTGATTTGTGGGTTGAAGAATGGTGGGTGTTATCAGAAGTTCCAGGGTGGTGACATTCTTTGGTCGCCGGCCACGGGTGCTCATCCGACGTATGGCG
>NZ_JADOUU010000045.1:0-10860 GCF_015751955.1 Arthrobacter sp. CAN_A214 | reverse complement strand
CGCAGGAAAGATCCCACTCCCCACCCGAACCCCGTCCAAACCCTCACCGCCGGCCCACGAATAGGACTCAGAACGATAAGTCTCGTTCCCGCTTGCGGTTCGGGAAGGGGCTCAGCCGGCCTTGAACTCTACTGATTGGCTACCACTCTGCTACTGGACAGCTTTGGGCGAATTCCGCCGCGTATCTGCGCCGACACTCCGCAACTGACGCGCTTTGGCGGGCTTTCGTCGCCCCGAGTAATTGTGCAGACAGTGTCTGCACAATTGGATCCGTCAGTCGGAGTCGAGCTCAAGCGCAGTGACGATCGCTTCGGGTGATGGCAAGGCGTCCTGTTCGGCCTCGGGAAGAGCATCATAGGTGTAAGAGGCAACCGCAAGTGGCTGGGCTGCTCCGTCCAGGGCGTATCTAACGGTGTGCTCATTTTTCGCACCGCACACGAGGATGCCGACGGGTGGCCGCTGTCGAGGCAGCCTAATCTTGTCCTTGACGACCGAGACGTAAAAGTTCAGCTGCCCGAGGTGCTCCGGCTTGAACTTCCCGGCCTTAAGCTCCACAACCACGTAGCGTTCCGTCGGAATGTGATAGAGCAGAAGGTCGATGTAGAAGTCGTCCCCTCCGACCTCAAGATGGACTTGCCGGCCGACGAAGGCGAAGCCGGCACCGAATTCCATGAGGGTCTGTGTCATGCGTGATGACATGGCTTCCTCGATTGCAGCCTCATCCGCCTCGGGGCTGAGGCCGAGGAAGTCCAGTACGAGGGGATCTTTGGCTACTTCGCGAGCTAACCCTGTTCCCTCCTCTGGCAGTCGAGCTTCAAGGTTGTTGGGAGCTGATCCTTCCCGCTCATGGAGTTTGGAAGCGATCTGGTGTTCAAGAACGGCTAATGACCACCCATGGCGGACACTGCGGGCCGCATACCACTCGCGCAGGCCCTGATCCTGGAGCTGCTCGAGCAACGTGATGTTGTGGCTCCAGCTGATTTGTGCAGACACTGTCTGCACAAATACTTCGCTCCCCTGCCATGCGTCGGCCAAAGCACGCATGTAGTAAAGATTCCTGCGCGAGAACCCTTTCATGTGCGGGAACTGACCGCGGAGATCCTCTGCCAGACGGCCGAGCACCTTACTCCCCCACGGCTCAGCCTGTTGCTGCTGCAGGATGGTGCGGCCGATGTTCCAGTACAGCTCCATCATGGAAGCATTCACCACACGCTGAGTTCTCATCTGCGCGGCTCGTACGGCGTCAGTCAGCTCGGTCAGCGTTTCTGCGTAGCTCAAGGGAAGATCAGGTTCCAGGACAGTCACGTCTCACACCCTAGTAGAGTTGGTCTCGGCGACCCTCGAGTTCGGGACTCCCGTACTTACAGAGTTCGGAAACGCTTGAGTTGGCTCTTTCGACTTGTCGATCCCAAGATGTGACTTTGACGCGGCCTCCTAAGACAGATGAAGAAGCTGCTGATAGTTGACCTTATGTCGACCTATGTTGAAGCAGCTCGAGGCACTCGTCAGCCAGTACAAGATTGCGGACCTCAGGATCCCCGCTGGCACGCAGGTTCTGCGCATCCACGTCAGTCAGAAGCTCCTGCCCGTCGGCGGCGACCCGAAGAAGTACCAGTTCGTCATGTACGCACCTCAGCTCAGCTTCGCGCCGGCCAGCAACGTGCGCCTCGGTGCCACCGTTGTCTTCCCTCTGGACTTCAACGCCACCATCGACACGCCCGTCGTCGAAGCACTTCCCGGCCAGCCACCCGTCACCCTGATTGCGGGAGACGGAACACCTATCACCGTCGGCCAGCAGCGGACTTACGGCTGGTTCTTCCCGGCTGACCCGAAGATCACCTTCAACTACACCTACGCCTAGAACTCACCACCAATAGGGAAGGCGGCAGCCCTGGCTATCGAGTGCGGCCGCCTTCCCTATTCCTGCTGACACGCAGTCTGACTACAGATACACCAACGATTCGCCGCGTAGCTCCGAAACCGTTACAAAAACTCAGCACGACACCTAGCGCGACCTGCCTCGGTTGCGCTCTGTGGCTTCCGCGGCCTTACGGGCCGCGGAAGCTATTTCTTCTTGTGAGGACTTCGTCGCGGGTTGGTCCGGTGCCGACTTCTTCCTCTGGATAGCTTCCTCGGTCTTCTTGCCCCACCACGAGCTACGGTTTGTGGTGCGGGCGGCATCCTTGTTTTCGGTCACGGCGGGCTCCTTCGTATTCTGGTCACGCTCGGTGCGTGCGGGATCGCTGTCTACCTTTGCCGCACCGGGCGTTGGCGTCCCTGCAGCGGCTGCCGCCTGTGCGCGGTGCCTGGCGAGAACCCGGGCGACGGCGGCCGACATCTCGTCGCCTTGCTGCGGTACTGGTTCGGCCTGTACGGCCTCCACAATCCGTGCCTCGCGCTGCTGTGGCGCTGGCAGCGAGTCGCTGGCGGCGGCGCGTTCTGCGCGGAGCCGGTCGATGACGCGACGTGCTGCTGCCTGCTCGGTGGTCATCCGCTCGGCAATGGCCGCTTCGTCCGCTCCCTGCTGAATCTGCGTGCCCGTCCGCGGTGTGACAGTGGTGAGTTCACTGTGCTTGTGCAGGGCGGTGGCGCGCTCGATGAGGCGCTGCGCAGTCAAGTCGTCCCTGTACTGCTTGGGGATCAACGCCGTCTCATGGGTGCCGATGTTGTACCGGTTCCGGTATGCCTCGGTCTCGGCCGCGATGCTGTGCCACTCGGCCGCCTTCGCTTGCCTACCGGGCACGGGTCCGAGCGCGTTCGTCCACGCGGGCTTCTCTTCCGCGAGCTGCGCACCACGGACCATGATTCTCTGTCCGAGGTACGCCCGGAGCCGGTCAAGCTCGGCCCGGTAGGAGGCCGGCACCAGTTCATCGCGCAGGAGCACAGACGGCGCGAGGTCATCGCTGACCGTCGTGGCGGCGACCGGCGGAATGCTTGCATTCCTTGTCTTACCAGCATTACCAGCATTGCTGGCATTGCTGAGCTGTGGCAGTGCGACGGCGCGGAGTTGCTGCTCGTATCGGAGGGCGTCGCCGATGGTGACCTGGTGTGCGGTGCGGGGATCTTCCCCGCGTGCGGTGCGCTCGATCGCGGCCTGCGTCGGGGAGAGGTCCTGCCGGCGTTCCAGCTCAACGGTCATCGCCTGCACCGTCCACTGTGCCCTCCTGGCTGAGGCATCGACGGGCTGGGTCGGGTCGATGGCCTGCACTCGCTGCAGGGCCTCGGTGCGTGCGTCGGTGAGTTTGTCCGTGCGTATGAGTGCGAACGGACGTGCCGCCCACTGCGTGTCCATCGGCACTTCACCGGGTGAGCGGCGCGGCAGGTCGATTCCTGCTGCGTGCTTCGTGGCCTGGTCTGCGAGGCGGGCCAGGTGCTCGTCGGACACGGCGCCGAGGGGACGCTGGTCGGCGTTTGAGAGGAGGCTGTGGGCGGCGTCGATGCGCTGCTCGAGCCGGTAGGCGAGGACGGCGGCCGGGTCCTGGGCTCCGTCGAACCCGCGCAGGTGACCGGTGTCGGCATGCTGCCCGCGCCCGGTGCTGTCACGGGTGACGCCTGCGGCCTGGGCCAGCAAGGCGGCGGGGTCGAGTCCCTGTGTCTCTGCTGCCCGTAAATGCGTGGCTACTGCCCCCCATGCTTCGTGGGAGGTGAACTGCACGGCGGTCCGCGGCCCCAGAACTGAAGCTGCGATGGTTCGGGTCTTGGCTTTCCATGCGGCGTTCTCGACCTCGTTATAGACGCCGGCAAGGGTGGCGACGTCACCGGAACGGACGGCCTCGGTCCTGACTGCTTCGTGCGCTGACTGGGTGCGGTCGTAGTTCGCGGTGATCGTGGACACGACGCTGTCGCGGGTCACGGCCTGGTCATTGTCGTCGCCGAGTGCGACGTAGAGGCGGTTCGTCTCGCGTCCCCGGGTCGCGGCGACGTAGGCGCCGGCCCGGTCAGTCCGCTCGTCCAGAATCGCGTGCGCGGTATCGACGGTCGCGCCCTGGGCGCGGTGCACGGTCGCGGCGTAGCCGAGCTGTCCGTGCTCGTGAAGGTATCCGGCGTCGACGGTAATCCGTCCCCGGTGACCGGTGTGCCGGAGAGTGACCCGCTGCCGCTCCTGCCCTACAGCTGCGTCGGTCGCGGGATCGGCGGTCACCTTTTCGACGGTCCAGACATCGTTGTTCTTGACGAAATCCTTGCCCTGGTTGACCTGCAGGGTCCGGTCGTTCTTCCGGGTGACGACGGTGTCCCCGGCATAAGCGCGCAGGCCATCGCGGAGCACGACAGAGGGTGTTGCTTCGGTAATCGGGCCGGTGCCGTCGGTGAGGTCGCCGGTGGCGATGCGGACGGCCTGGGCGCGGGCGTTGAGGTCGGTGACGGTCGCGTTGTCGGTCGCGACCAGCAGCGAAGTCTTACCGGCCTGGGTGTCGGCCATCCATGCGCCGAGGGCGTCCTGGGTCATGGCTTCTGTGGTGCCGGCGGTGACGCGCTTGTTCTCGAGGTACCAGTGGAACGGGGTGTCCGCGCCGGCTGCGGGAGGTTCGCGCAGCGCCAGGGACGCCTCCGACTCGCCTTCGGTGCGGAAGCGGTGGACGTCCTCGAGGCGGACCGCTCCAACCTTGTTGTTGAGCAGGCGCAGCGCCCCGCCGGAGCCGATGGCGCCAAGCTGCCGGTCATCTCCGATGGCCCTGACGACGGCGCCGTTGCGGGCAGCGACGGCGACGACGTCGGCGAGCTTCGGGGTGGTCACCATGCCGGCCTCGTCGACGATGATCACGTCCCCGGCCCCGAGCATGAAGGCCGAGTTGATGAAGCTCGAACGTGCGCCCGCGTCGTTGTCCTGCTGGTTCTGCTGCTGGTTGCGGTGGGTAGCAAGGAACGCGTCGATGGTCGTCGCGTCGGCTCCGAGGTCCCCACTCATGACGGCCGCCGCGGCGGCAGTCGGGGCCAGTCCGATAACCCGTCCGCCAGTGTCACGGACGGCGTCCGCGGCAAGGGAAAGGCTCGTGGTCTTACCTGTTCCTGCCGGTCCGATGCCGAGGGTGAGCAGCTTTTCGTCGGTGGCGAACGCGCGCGCCAAGTCGATCTGCCCCTGGGACAGAGATGGCCCGCCGGTCTTGGCCGCAGTTTCGGTGTGCTTCGCCAGGACTGCGTCGAAGCGTTCCATGGACACGGCCGGGATGACGGTCTTCTGTCCGGCGGCGAGGATCCTGTGCTCGGCGTTCAGCACCTCGTGGGAGGTGAACAAAGCGCTGTCGGCCTGCTGGAACTGACTCGATCCGTCAGCCCGCAGGAACTCGCGCAGGCTTGGGGTAATGGCTTCCGGCGTGACCTGGAGGCTGTGCGTGCCAGTGACGGAGCGGGTGACCTTCTCCACGGTTCCGTCGGTGATAGTTTGCCCGGGGAAGGCTTCTTTGAGGTGCCGGCGGGTCTGGGCGATGACGTGGTTCCGACCCCATGAAGCGCGCTTGGCCGACAGCTCATGAACAATCTGGCGGGCGTGTTCGTGCACGTCGAGGTCCTCAATGCTGCGGCCGGCGGGCGCGCCGGGGCTGGCACTTCGGACGTGCGATAGGAGGGTCGGTCCGACCGGCATCCCCATCCCGCCGTCCAACCCGGTGCTGTAGTCCTTTTGCCATTCCTCGACCAGTTCGGAGAGCCGGCGGGCGCTCTTCTTCTCCGGTCGGGTCTCCAGTGTGGCCTGCTGCGCGAGGGCGATCTTCTGCTTATCGCTGGGCGCGTACCCGTGCTTGTCGGTGAACTCGGTTTCGAGCCGGTTGATCGCGCCGACGATGTTCGTGCGCCTCGATGAGGCGCGGTGAATGGCGTCGAGGTCGATGCCGGCGACCTCGTAGACGGGCTCTCCACTACCGGTTGCTCGGGCGACCGTGCTGACGCCAAGGGACGCACAAACCTTTTCGATGACCTTCGCGTTGTACGTCTCGGACGCGGCGACGTTCATCTTGTAGAGGGTCCGTCCGTCGAGGGAGGACCACTTGCCGTCGACCCCTTGGACCTTGTTCGCGATGACGACGTGGTCGTGCAGCTGGGGGTCCCCGGCGCGGGAGTCGTAGTGCCGGAACTGGGTTGCGACCAGCCCGTGCTTCACGTCGACTTGCCGCACACCTTGCTTTCCCCGGCGCGTATAGGTGGCGTTCTCTTCGAGGAAGGTGATCGTTTCTTTGATGGCTTCGTTGTGTGCAGTCTCAACCGCTTTGCGGGCTTCGTCGCCGCCGAGCGCCCAGAGGAGGGACACCGATTTGGCGGGTGAGAACACCAGGTCATACCCCGCCACTGTCTGCTGCTTCGGTGTCGTCTGCGCGGTCACGTACCGGGCGAGTTCTTCGTTGCTGCGGGCGTTCCGGCCGTGGGACGCACGGAACAGCTCTCCACCGACCCGGAACCGGATCTCATGCAGAACCTCTTTCGGCAGTGCCTTCTCGGCGTTCTCCGGGCCGCTCCACGCGGGTCCGCTGGTGCGTCGGAAGCGGGCTGCTTCCTCGTCAATCCTGCGCGTCATGTCAGTGTCGGCGGCACCGAACTGGTGGTACTTGCGGCCCAGAGCCACGTCGGCCTGTGTGCCTCCATCGGCGAGTATCTGAGCCGCGTTGGGCTTGATGCCTTCGCCAAAGAGAGCTTTCATCTGCGCCTCGGTGACCTCGCCCTCGACCTCCAGAAGCTCCTTCGAGTGTCCTACCCATTGGCCCGGAGGCATGCCGTCGACGGTGTAGTAGTCCCCCAGCTCACGACCCCCGGTGCGTAGCTCGTCGGCGCTGGCGACCTCGGAGGTGTAGTAAGCGTAGCCGTCCCCAGCACTGAGCTTATGGACGGTCATCACAGGCTTCATTCTCGCGGGCTACGGCGCGATTGTCGACCTCACCTACATAAGTGCATGAGGTGTGACAGATTGTGCTGGTTGGAAGGGTGCAAAAATCGCATGGTGACGACGTAGGAGGAAACCCAGATTAGGCGCCGTGGAAACCAGTACGATTGGTCCATCGAATCTCGATGCGGTTGTGCACATGAGAATGGGCGGTGGGTAACACGATTTTCGTTATCCACCGATCGTTCAATTGTGTGGAACCGCTAACGGACGTTATCCACCAGGTGGGCAGTATAGAGACGTTGGGTTATCTCGGAGCTGTCCACGTGTGGTCAACGTCCGTTGTATCCAGCCCGAGCGTCAGCGAGGTCCGCATCAGCTGTTCGCAGTCTGTTCGCAGGCGCCGGCGGTGACGTCGGGCATGGTGGATGAGCGGTCGGATATCGGTTGGGGTCGGCCCGCGGTGGGCGGCCGCTAACCGTTAGGTTTGGCAGGGGAAGTGCGTCGGATCGCAAGTCATGGCCGGGGCAGTATCAAGTACAGGTTCTGAACGCAGGATGAGTGAAGGGGACGAGTCATCATGGCAGCACCGAGGAAGTCAGCTCAGCAGGTAGCAGCACGGGAAAAGGCGAGGGCGAAAGCCCAGGAACTGACCGAGCGGCACGAGCGGTTAATCGACCTGGCGGCGGAGTTCTTCGAGCAGGAGCAGCATGCCGAGCAGATCCGCGCCGAGGCGCGGGAGCGGGCCGATGCAATCCTGGCGAAAGCCGAGCAGGACGCGGAAGCGGCCGCGAAGGAAGCCGGCGCGAAGGTGCATCAGATGCTCGACACCGGCGAGAGCCGCGCGGCGGTCGCCGCCCGACTCGGACTCAGTACCGCCGAAATGAAGCGGGCCCTGGACGGTGCCGGCACCAGCTCACCGTCCGGAGAAGCGCGGACCGAGCCGACCCTGGCGGCAACAGCAGACGACGTCGCGGAGCAGGTCGCCGCCGAGACGAAGTCCGCATAGCCCGCGGGTGGTCAGCGTCGTGCATGCTGGCCATGGGTTGCACTTGCTCGCCCGTAGGGTGAGGGCATGATCCTGTACCCGCACGTCCCGCATTACCGCACTCCCTTCATGCCACTGATGCATGCTGACGGTACCCGCGCATCAGGTCAGTACGTGGTGTTCGAGGGCAGCCTGTTCACCGTGCAGCCTTTGAGCACCGACGGTGTCGCGTGGCTGGAGGCATTCGCGCAGCACCACCCCGGACAGGGATGGATAGCCCGCACAAGAGGAGAGGAACCCGAGGGTTGGGGTTACTACCTCAAGGGTGTCCCGTCTGAGGACTTGGTCGAAGGATCGGTAACAATCAGCACCGACGGGATGTGGAACGGATGGCGCATGCACGTGGTCGGGTTCGACGCCGACGGGAATGTCAGGCTCTTTGGCCCGGTAAACGGAACCCTCCTCTATGACCGGACCCTCAACGGCGAGGAGCCTGGGGTGATCAGCGTGGGGACGAGTGGCTACTGGGACATCGACGTGACCGTTACACGAGAGGTCGTCACCGACATCACCTACACATACAGCGACCTCCATCGTCTACGCCGATGGTGATGGCGTGAGCCGTTACTGCCGTCACCGATGGACTCCCTCGACCGGTAACCGGTTCTTCGTGTGTTGTCCTTCGGTGTGCAGCCCGGCCAGCACACGCAGCCCTGATCCGCGCTACGGCAGTCAAGTTGCTGGAAGTGCGAGGGACGGCGGTTCGTCGCCGGCGACCATCGCTCGAGGTTCCCGCAGCGGCGGCGAACCGCCCCGCCCACCAGCGGCGAGCTGACCGCCTTCCCCTCTCCCGGGCCGGGGCTGGTGGTGCAGGGCTGTCACTCCCTGCACCACCGGTGCCCGGTGCTACTCTGCCGCGTACTCCTCGGCGATCATCTCCTCCTCGTCCGCGTGGACTTCCCCGAACGTCTCGGTGTCCTCGGTGTCCTCCGTGTCCTCGGTGTCCTCGGTGTCTTCGGCGGGTCCGGTGGTCTTGTTCGCGCTGTCGAGGATGATCTGTTCGACCTCGCTCGGCGTGTACCCCCACGTGACCAACTGGGTGAGGTAGGTCAGGTGGCTTCGGTGCGGTGAGCGCCATGAGTCCTTGGCGATGGTCTTCTCAAATCCTGCGCACACCAGCGCGATCATGGGCACCTCGGGACGGGTGGTGGTCTTCGCGACATGGTCGCGGAGCGGGTTCCACCCCCAGGTCTCCTTGCCCTCAATCTTCGCTCCGGCCATCTCAGCGGCCACGGCTCCCTCATAGCCGCTGGCAACCTCGGAGTGGTGCGTCAGGGCATGGACCGTGAAATACTGCCAGCCCTTCGAAGCCTGCTTCTTCGCCAGCAGGGACCGCACGAAATCGCGGCGAACAACCGTCGCCGATTCCATCGCCTTGTTATTAGCGATCAGGGTCTTCCGTGCGGCCTTCTGCTCGTCGGTCATGGGTCCGCTGGTCGCGGCAGAACCAGAGTTGTAGCGGAGCTTGAAACCCAACTCCTTCCAGCCGGTGACGACCGGGATCACGGTCAGCGCGCCGTTGATGTAGGCGGCGTTCGCCTCCTCCGGCGTGGTCTGCGACCCGTCAGCGCGGAGCAGTTCGGTGACGCGCACGTTGTCGTCGGTGGAGTGGTAACCCCAGCTCACGTCGTCCACGATCGGTGTCCCTGCCGCTTCCAGTTCCGCGACCAGCGCGGCACGTGCGGCTTGGTGTGCGCGTTCGTCGCGCAACTGCTGGGCGACGTGGGCGAGCATGTCCGGCTCGTCCGTGAGGACGGCTTCAAGGTGCGCTGTGGCGTCCTCGTCGTCTGCGAACTCGACGAGCACGAGAGCTTCCTCGATGGTGCGGCCCTTGGACAGTGCGGCCTCCCCTGCGGTGCTCTTCTTGGCCTTCAACGCGCCCTCAACGGTGGTCTTGGCGCGTCCGGTCTTCTTCGCGATCTGCGCCGCGCTCACCCCCAGCAGGGACAGCTGGTGGAAAGCATCGGCCTCGTCCGCGTCGGTCAGCGCGGAACGCTGTACGTTCTCCACGACCTGCGTGGTGATCCGCTCGGCTTCCTCCGGGCTGGCGACGACCATGACCGGGATCAGGACGGCGTCGGCTTCGACCGCGCCGCAGGTGCGGCGCTGGCCCATCAGGACGTGCACGGTGGTGGTTCCGTCGCTGTTGTCCTTGCGGTGCGCGATCACGGGTTCGATCACGCCGTGCTCCTTGATGCTCGCCACGAACTCGGGCGTCAGTGCGGCGTCCTTGCGCACATTTACGTCCACGGTGAGCGTGCGCGGGTCAATCATCTCCAGCGTCGGGGTGGAGGTCGGCTGAGTAGTCAGCTGAGCGTTCACAGTGTTGCTCCTTCGTTGCGGTGGTGGTGTCGGGGCCCTGTAGTGACCAGCAGTGGACCCTTCCCCCGTTGTTTTTGCCTGCTGGCGAGCTCGCTCGCTCGTTCCCGACGGAGCACTGTCAATCCGTAGGGCGGGGCCTGCCGGAAACCTCGAAGGAAATAAGCGACGAAGGAGCGCCGTAGAGGTTTATGGCCGGCCCCGTCGCGTCAGCGATTGATGGTGTGGAGCGGGGGCGCATAATCCGCAGGACAGCAGACAAAAAACACCCGGACGGGGTGCGACGAAGGAGCACCCGGGCCTATTCAGGCCGAAGCGAAGCGCAGGACCGCTTAGAGATTGAGAAGCCAACTAGGCTCATTTCATGAACGCGAATCTCCCGACAACCACGGGGATAAGGGCATGGTCTGTCACCAAAACGGTTTTGGTATCAGCCGCTGGTTTCTTGGTCACGCTCATAGGAATCTTCGCTGCGGTTGTAACGGCGGTTCATTAGGTGGCCCCCGAACTCCGCCCAGGAACAACTAGGTGCCACTGTGGAGAAAATTGCGATCACGCAAGATGCTGCCTACGTTGACGACGGGGTAAAGCGGCTCATCGCAAACGAGAGTGCAGGCGGGGTGTAGCCGGGGCGGGCGCGTCGGTGACGAGATAGAGGTCGAGGCCTTCCGATGATGGAAGTTCT
>NZ_JADOUU010000044.1:0-11216 GCF_015751955.1 Arthrobacter sp. CAN_A214 | reverse complement strand
CTGGCGATCGTCTACTGCGCGGCGCTGCTGGGTGCGTCCGCGGCGTTCTGGCTGGGACGCGCCCTGGGCCGCGACGCTGTCGAGAAATTCACCGGAACCCGGGTGGAAAAGATCGACGCCGTGCTCAGCAAGCGCGGGTTTCCCGCCGTTGTGGGGGTCCGGCTGGTTCCGGTGCTGCCGTTTACCGCGATCAACTACTCCGCCGGACTTACCGCCCTGGGTTGGTGGCCCTACTTCTGGGGTACGATGCTCGGAATTCTTCCCGGGACTGTGAGTTTCCTCGCGCTCGGTGCTTTCGGCCTTGAGTTCGGTTGGCCGGCGCAGGCGGCCACGGCGGCCCTCGGTCTGCTCACCCTTGCGGGGCTGATCGTCGCCGTGCGGTCGAGGCGCAACAACAAGGCACCCCGTGTTTGATACGCGCCTTCGGTTTCTCCTCGCACCCGCGCTCGATAGCGCTGCGGCCCGCCTGGACGTACCGTGGATCACCCCGAACCGCCTGACCGGGCTCAACCTGGTCCTCGGGCTTGCCAGTGCCGGCCTCGCAGCCGGCCAGATGTGGTTTCCCGCCCTGGCCGCCTGGCTGCTCTGCCGGGTCGCGGACGGGCTCGACGGGCCACTTTCACGGCGCAGGGCGCAATTAGAGACTGCGAGAGCGGATGCGGGGCAGGGTGGGTTCTGGGATATCTCCGCCGATTTTGTGGTCTACGGCGCGACAGTGGTCGGGGTAGCCATTGGAGCTACCGCAAGTTTTGGCGCCCCATGGCTTCCCTTCCTGCTGGTGTTGTTCGCCTACTACATCAACGGCAGCGTGTTCCTGGCCTACTCCTCTCTCGCGGAGAAAAGCGGCCGACAGATCGATGACGGTCGCTCGTTGTCCTTCTTGGGCGGCCTGGCCGAGGGCGCGGAGACCGTCCTGATTCACAGTGTCTGGCTACTCTTTCCAGCTGCGGCCTGGCAGATCGCTTCCGTGTGGGCGTTCCTGGTCCTGGTCAGCGCCACGCAGCGGATCGTGGCCGGTTACCGGCTGCTGCGCTGACATCCCCTCCCCGACTCTGCCTCCGCCCCCGAGCGTCGAGTCGGGTTCAGGACCGCCGGTTGCGCCAGCGGTTGAATTTCACCAGGCCGGTCATCGCGGTGCGGACCAGAGGCGATTCGAGCGCCGTCCGGGCATCGGCGATGGCCGCGTTCCACAGGGCGTCGTTGAACGTGGGGTATGGGTGGGTGACGCCGGCGAGGTCCCGGGTGGTGAGCTTCTGGTGCACGGCAAGCGTCAGTTCGCCCAGGGATTCCCCGGCCCGGGGTCCCACGATCGTTCCCCCGAGGATCCGTCCGCCCTTGCCGATCACCAGGCGGGTGAAGCCCGAAGTCTGCCCCTCGGTGATAGCCCGATCCGAATGGGCGTGCAGAACGGTCGAGATGGTTTGACCCTTGCCCTCAGCCGTGGTTGCGCCGACGGCGGCAACCTCGGGAGAGGTGAAGGTGACCCGGGGAACGATGGTGCTGACCGACCGGTGTACGCCCAGGACGGCATTGGACGCTGCGGTGCTCGCATACACCCCTGCCAGGTGGGTGAAGTCGGGGTGCGGAGTCACATCTCCCGCCGCCCAGATCCTCGGGTTGGACGTGCGCATTCCTGAATCCACCACCACGTGACCGGCGGAGTCGCACTCCACGCCTACATGCTCGAGCCCCAGTCCTTCGGTGCGGGCCTTCCGACCTGCAGCGATCAGGATGACGTCAGCATCGAATACGCGTCCACCACTGGTGTGGACGACGCTTCGCGGATCGCCACCGCTGCTGTTGCCGTCCTCGGGAACCGTGCTGATGCTTTCGGTCTCCACGCCTTCGACGATTTCCACGCCGTCCTTCTGCAGGCTGTCCCGCACGATCGCCGCGGCGTCGCGGTCCTCTTTCGGTAGGATCTTCGAACGCACCAGCATCACCACGGCCGAGCCGAGCCGGGCGAAAGCCTGCCCCAGCTCGCAGGCGATCGGGCCTCCCCCGATGATTACCAGGCGCTGCGGAAGTTCCTCTAGATCCCATACGGTTTCCGATGTCACCACGTGTGCCTTCGCCGAGCCGGGAATCGGGGGCACCAGGGGTGCGCTGCCGGTCGCAATCAGCGCCTGCCGAAAGCGGACCGTTCTCCCGTCGACGTCGGCTTCACCGGGAGCCGTGAACCGGACTGTACCGGTCAGAACTGACGCACCGACGGAATCCAGCGACGCCGGAGAATCGTCGGGCTCGATGGCAGCGATGGCCTGCGCGATGCGTGCCCGCACCTCTGTGAAAGCCGCTCCACGGCCACCGAGGGCACGCTCAGCCGCCGAGCTCCTCGCGGCGGAGAGCAGAGTCTTGGACGGAACACACCCCGTCCACAGACAATCCCCACCCGTGCGGGCGTATTCGACCAGGACCGTGTTCGCACCGAGCCGGGCCGCGGTCTTTGCTCCCACGATCCCGGCCGTACCACCACCGACCACCAGCAAATCGATGATCCCATCCGTGCGTTCCATCAATTCCTACCTCGTCAGTCGAGTCCTGCTGATTTCTCTTCACCATAAGCTAAAGGCACTGCGGCCTACCCCGCCGTTGTCCATTCCCATACTGGAAGTGATTCTGATCGCCGAGAGATACCGCAGCTTCGCACCCTTGTACGACCTGTTCTCCGCCGAATGGCCCGTGTATCGGGCGGGCAGGAAACTCGGCATCGACTCCCTGGGGCTGCAACCTGGAAACCAGGTCCTCGACATCGGGTGCGGGACCGGACTGAATTTCGGGCTCCTCCACCGACGGATCGGACCCGAAGGCAGGATCGTGGGCATCGACCGCAGCCCGGATATGCTTGCCCAGGCCCGCCGAAAAGCCACCCGCAATCGCTGGACCAACATCATCCTCATTGAAGCGGACGCCACCACGCTCACACCGGCTGACATATGCGCCAGCATCGCCGTTCAGGGAGGGCGCGAGCATTCGGAGGCTGCACTGGCGACCTATGCCCTGTCCCTCATGGCGGACTGGGAAACCGCCTGGACCAACATGATCCTTCTGAGCTCTCCTGGCGCTTCCATGTCCGTGGTGGACATGCAGGCCCCCACCGGTGTCTATTCCCTCGCAACCCCACTCGCCCGGGTTGCATGCCGCCTCGGCGGAGCCGACATCACCGCACACCCCTGGACCGGGGTCGAACGCGACTGCGACGACATACAAGCCGCCTCCGCACGAGGCGGGCACCTCCAAATTCGCACCGGCCGCCGCCGGTAGCACTCCCCGATCCGGCATCCCATGTCTCCTGGCGATTGAAGGCCGTGAGGCCGCAAGGAAGTGCGGCTGGGGACGGACTACCGATTATCCGGAGGGTGGAAGGGGTGTGCCTTCGAAGTGGATCATATCCAGGGACTCCACGTGCGGTCCGAGCAGAGCCAGAACGTTGCGGCCCTGCTCCGTTTCGGGAAAGACCTCTGTGTGGTCAGTCAGCGTGTCCCATCCCACACGGAGCAGGTAGACCTGTGGCTGGTCAACGCTGCGGTGCAGGTCCACTGACCGGCATCCGGTCGCTGCCAGGAGGTTCTCGCGAATAGCGGGGTACGTCGTCTGGAAGTCCTCATGCCCGTCCTGGCGAACGGTGAGCTGTGCGTGTTCGAAAATCATATGATCCTGTTGACCTTTCGTGTCCTGATGTTTGAGAGGTGAGTTTTTAGCTGTTGACGCCGGCGTTTTGCGCGGCAAGGCCGGCATGAATGTCTTGCATATTGAGAGCTTTGACTTCGGTGATGACCTGTTCCAGTGCCGTGAAATCCAGTGCCCCGGGCTGCGAAAACACGAGGACTTTCTCACGGAAGGCCATCAGCGTCGGGATGGAACTGATACCCGCCTTCGCCGAGAGCTCCTGTTCGGCCTCCGTGTCGACCTTCGTGAAGGCAATATCGGGGTGCTTCTCCGAAGCTGCACTGTAGGTCGGGGCGAAACTGCGGCAGGGTGCGCACCAGCCCGCCCAGAAATCGATCAGGACAATCTCATGGTCATTGAGTATGGTTTCGAAGGTTTTCTCGGTGATGTCAACGGTTGCCATCGTGGCTCCTTATCGTGGGGCGCACCAAGCATCAGCCTGATGCATTTCCTTATCAGTGTCAGGGTCAGGGTTGGGTGAGGGTCAGGCTGCGAAGGAGGCGACGGCCTCGTCTGTGGTGATGACGGCACCTGCGATGTAGTTGAAGTTCGTCAGCGCAGCGGCGTAGCCGTCTCCCAGTTCAGGGTGTTGCGCCGCTGCTGTGGCGTCCGCGACGACCGCCACGTCGAAGCCCTGCTCCAGCAATTCCCGCAGGTGACTCTCGATGCAAAGATTGGCGGACATTCCTGCCAGAACGACCTTGCTGATGCCGCGTTTGCGCAGTTGGAGGACGAGGTCGTTCTGTTCCGGCCCGTACACCTTGTGGGGGCTGCAGATAACGGTCTTCCCGTCCTGGATGTAGGGCTTGTACTGCTCCAACCAGTCAGCACCGGATCCTTCGAATCCCTCCAGACTCAAGGGCCCAGGCCGGTCGAACATCCCGATTTCGTGCATCTTCTTTTCCAGCGTCCCACCGAATTCCCACTGGTGATCCTGCGGAAAGTAGTAGTGCGGGGAAATGAAAACCTTGTACCCGGTGGTTTTGGCGGCCGCGAGCAACTGGTCGATGTGTTCAACCGTGTTGTTCTCCCGCACACTATTGCCGACCAATTCCCACGTCACCCCGTCGGGGCTGAGGAAATCATTCTGTGGATCTGTCAGCACAAGCGCTGTTGTCGAATTATCGAACGTCACGGCTCTCCTTAGGTGGTGATAACGACGGTCCCTGATCTTCAGGCCCCTTCGTACGCTAGGCACCGGTGAACGATAGTTCTGTAACCCAGGACACCGTGAGCCAGGCCCCGGCGGTCCTACAGTTGCGGAAGAAACCCCCGGACCGCGAAAAACTCCACGGCCCCAGGGACACCAACACCCGGTCAGGCAAAGCTGGCCGGGCCACAGGGAAAGGAACCATGATGGCAAGAGCGCTGTGGAACGGAGCGGTCATCGCCGAGTCCGAGGATATTGTGGTGGTCGAGGGCAACAGCTACTTCCCCATGGACGCGGTCGACCAACGGTATTTCAAGGACAGCGACATGTACTCTGTCTGCCCGTGGAAGGGTAAGGCCAGTTACCGCACCCTTGAAGTGAACGGACAGCAGAACACGGACGCCGCCTGGTTCTACCCCGAACCAAAACAGCGGGCACTACCGATCAAGAACCGTGTCGCCTTCTGGCGCGGCGTCACCATCGAACCCAGCAGCGACACACCTCAGTGACACTGACAGCGATCACTCCACCAGGCCATCCTGTCCTTCTACCTGGCCGGAGAACATGAAGTGGGCTCCTGCCAAATTTTTGGGTCATAACTGACGACGCGCGTCATTTTTGCCCCCAGGGCCTGCGGGCCCGGGGGCGATAGGTGATCCGGTCCGGAGCTGCAGCCTGTTTCAGGACCCGGAAAGTTTCCCTGCCAGAGCCACCAGATCTTCGGCTTCAATGTCGGGCGCGGTGAAATAGGAAGGGTAGGAAGCCCCGGTGCGGTTGATCCACGCGGTGCGCAGACCGGCGGCGTTGGCGCCGTGAATATCCCAAGGGTGCACAGCGACGAGTAGCAGCCGGTCGACGCTCTGCCCGATCTCCCGGGCCGCATAGTCATAGGCTTCGCGAGCAGGTTTCCACCGGGGCGCGTCCTGAACACTGAGGAACCGGGAGAATTCGTCTTCGACGCCACCCCGGCTCAGAAGGGATTCCGCCACCGAGGTAGCACCGTTGCTGAGTGTCACCAGCTGGGTGATACGGCTGAGCGCCTTGATCCCGGGTGCGGCATCCGGGTGCAGGGAGAGGTTCTTGAACACGCCCATGATCGCTTCGACCTGCTCCTGGTAGTCCCCCGGTCCTGAGGCCTGGGTCAGGAGGCGGGAAAGACTGTCGGTGGCAAGGTCAGCGAAGGCAGGGTTGTCCCCGGCCGAGGTGAGGGCGAACCCGTCGCGGAGGACTTCCGTGAACCACAGTCGGGCAAGGGAAGCAGGTACCCCGGCGCGGGTGAACGCGTCAGCAAGAGGGCCCATGTCGGACAGGGTTTCGTTGACGTCGAAAACGATGACGGACGGCGTGGTGAACATAGGGCTAGTCCTTCCGGGCTCCTGTAAGGAGCGAGTTGATGGCATCGGCGATGTCCCGCGGATGGTCTTCGGGAGTGAAATGCTTGCCTCCGGGTATCCGGGTCAGCTCCGCTCCGAGGTCGGCGGCCAACCGCTCCCCATACCCGATTTTCTGGAACGCGTCGGCTTCACCCCACACCACCCGTGCCGGCAGATCCAGGCCCACCAACCGGTCCGAAATATCCAGGGTGTCCTGGACATCAAGTGCGGCGACCTGGCGCATCATGCTCCGCGCCGCGCCATGGGACACGTACGGTCCCCAGTGCTCCGCGAGGGATTCCAGGGCAATATTCCGGTCATCGTGGCCGCGGTGAACCAGCTGGACGAATGTCGGGTACATCAGCACCTGAGGCAGGAACGCCAGCACCGGTGCCACACGCTGCATCGCCTTCACACTGGGAATGGGCCACGAGTCATAACACACGGAGTTGGTCAGGACCAGGCCCGCGAAGCGCTCAGTTGCACGCACGGCGGCGATCTGCGCAACGCCCCCGCCGAGATCGTGGCCAACGAGGACCGGCGGTTCCTCCAGGTCAAGGGATTCGATCCACTCCAGGAGATATCCGGCCTGGGCTGACAGACTGAGGTCACGGTCCCTCCCGTCGGGGATGCTCGATCCATAGCCGGGCATCTCCCATGCCAGCGTCCGCCCGTCGACCAACGGCATCACGTGGCGCCAAAGCCGCGACGAGGTCGGAATCCCGTGTACAAGAACAACCGGCCTGCCCGTACCGTGCTCCACCCAGCGCGCGCTCATACCGTTTACTGTCGTCGATCGTGTGTCCACAGGATGCTCCAATCACCTCGCATAGCGTCGCTCTTCCAAGACGACGGCGGGACGGGCCCGCACTGCCAGCCTAACCAGACCGACAGGCTCTGATAAGGGCAACCCCAGCGTGTGTACACCGTCTCACGCCCTTCTTGGTCTCACCCGGATGTTCCCTCTTCGCTGCTTCGGGTTGATACACCGAAGGCCTTGGACCAGCAGTAACCTCTCACCAGTTCACTACCCACCGGTTGCAACGCAACCCCGACCTAGCAACTCGGTACTGAACGTGTCGCGGTGAAGCCCGCCCCTACGCAACACCTCTGGGCGGCCCAAAACATCACATCGACTGATTTTCGCGCTATGCAACCCAATGCATAGGCATGCAAACTCCGCCGTTGCGCTTAGGCATCGGCTAACGGGCGATGCGGCTGTCTGCGTTAAGGCAAGTGCTGAGTCGTTTGATGCCGTCCCGGATTCGTGTTTTTGCGGTGGCGGTGGGGATGCCGAGGTACTCGGCGACGTCGCTGTAGCTCAGACCGATGTAGAAGGCCAGATGGATCGCTTCGCGTTGAAGTGCAGACAGATCATCCAGACATGCAGTGACGGTTGTAGCCTCGTCACGGGCGAGGACGGTTTCGGACACGTGGTCGTAGTCAACGTCCTGGTGGGTGATGCCCCACTGAAGAGCCCTCACACGGTGGGCTTGTTCCAGTCGGACTTTGTCGACGGCTTTACGGTGGGCGATGGTCAGGATCCAGGACATCGCAGTGCCCTTGTTTGAATCGTAGCGGGCTGTACCTCCTTGCCAGAGGGCCAAGAACACCTCCTGCGTGGTGTCCGCGCTCATCCCAGCGTCCACGATGACTTTGCGCACCAGCCCGTACACCCGGTGTGAGCAACGCCGGTACAGCTCATCGAAGGCTTCTTCGTCCTGTTCTCCGACACTGCACAGCAAATCGGCTAGCTCAGATGACGATGGGTGAGAGGGGTTTGGTGAGTTGGGAGCAACCATGCGGTGAGGGACCTTCACGCTGAGATGATGCGATGCCAGAAATACCAGCGGGTGGGTTGACGGTGCTCTCCCCCAGGATGAGCACCGGCAGCACAGGTGAGAGTGTCCCATCGGCAGCACCGCGGTGTTACTGCCCTCTCTAGTAGAAGAACCTAATCGGCTACAACGTCCTATTTGAAGCGCCGTAATCAATCTGCAACCATCAGGGGGGAGCCGCTTAGGCGGGTTTCTGGTCAGGTGATGACGAGGAGTCCGGTGGCGAACATGAAAATGAGGCCGGCGATGATGCCGCTTGCGGTGAGGGGTGTGAGGGTTCGTCCGGTGGTGTCTTTGAGCATGGGAAGGAGTTTGGTGGCGACTTGTCCCACGGCGCCGGCTCCGATGCCGAGTAGGAACGCGGCCAAGGTGGGTTGGTAGACGGTGGCTCCGATCAGTGCGCCGAGGATTGCTGGTGCTCCCGCGATGAGGCCGAGGATGGCGAGGCGGGTCAGTGGTGGGCGCTGTGAGGCCAGGGGTGTGACGATGGCGAGGCCTTCGGTGGTGTTGTGGATCGCGAAGCCGATGACGAGGGACGCGCCGAGGGCGAGGGAACCCACAGCGTAGGCGGATCCGATGGCCAGGCCTTCACCAAGGTTATGCAGTCCGATGCCGACAGCGATCAGCAGTGACAGCATTTGCGGCGACAATCGAGCGGGGTTTGCCATGCCGGCTGGTTGGGCGGGGTTTGCCGTGCCGGCTGGGTGGGTAGTTCGTTGGTGTGCCCAGCCTTCGATGCCTTCCAGGATCAGGTAGGCGGTGATGGCGCCGAGGAGTACGACGAGGGGGCCGCCGTAGGAGGCGTTGTCGCGGACGAGTTCAATTCCTTCGAGGGTGGCGTCGATGGTGAGGTATACCAGGAGGCCGACGGTGAAGGCGAGCAGACCGCGGATCCAGGCTGGTGAGGATCGGCGGACGAAGGGCATCCATAGCAGTCCGAGGCCGATGGGTATGACACCGACATAGATTCCCAGCAGCGCCATGAGCCCGAAGAAGGAGGTGCCTTTGTCCGGGCTGAGAACCGCTGCATCGATCGTGGCGTCCACTCTTCCACCGGCTGAAGTGATCAAGGAAATGTCGTAGGGATCACCCTGAACCCAGGGGTAGGAGACGGTGACGGTGTTGCTTTCCAGATGCGCCATCTGGTTCTCGCTCTGGGTGAACCCGGCGTAGTAGTCAGAGACGACGACCTGGGCGATACTGACCGGATCGGCGCCCTCATTGCGCACGGTCAGGGTGATCAGACCGTCGGTCAGCTCAATGTTTTCGACCACGACGGCTTCTTCGGGTGGCCTGTCGTCGCCGAGACCTGTCAGGCCGGGCGCATTGAGCAGGCTGAACAGTGCGATCAGGGCAGCGATCAACACCAGCGGCCCAAGGCCCAGGACCCAGCGGGGTATTTTCGTCCGTTTCTCCGCTTTGTGCGGGGCGCTCTCGAGGCGGGTCATGAGTCGCTGACCTCGAAAAAACCCATCCAGCCCAGTTCAGCGAACTCGGTTTTGTGGGCGTGGAACATGTACTTGCCCGGGTGGGGGAAACGCATCTCCAGGATCCCGCGTTGTCCCTGTGCCTGCATGATGGTGTCGGTGTATTCGCTCGGGGTCAGGGACGTCCCGGTCGGGTAGTAGTGGAAGAAGTTTCCGTGCATGTGGAAGGAGTTGATGGGGTCGTATTCGAGGATGTTGATCAGGTGGATGCGCACCAGTTGTCCCTTGGTAACCTGCACGGGGTAGTCCATGAAGTGGAACGGCAGACCGTTGACGGAGTAGAACTCGTTGTCATCTCCCCCGTCGGTGTTATAGCCGTTCATGACCATGATCATTTCGTCAGCCTCCGGTCGGCCGGCCTTGGGTTCGACGATGAACGCCCCGTAGAGGCCTTTGGCGATGTGCGGGGCCAGCGGTGACTGGTGGCAGTGATAGAGGTGGGTGCCAAACGGTTCGGCATCGAATTCGTAGGTGAAACGTTGGCCGGGCAGGATCGATCCGGCACCGATCCCGGCGGTTCCATCCATCTCGGCCCGGTGTACCCCGTGGAAGTGCATGGTGTGCGGGTGGGATCCGCCGTTGGTGAAATGAATGCGCAGCGCATCACCCTCCTGCGCCCACAAGCTGGGACCCGGAATCCTGCCGTTATACGTCCATCCCGGGAACATCACTCCCGGCGCGATTTCTATATCCCGGTCGTACGCCGTGATGTCCCATTCACGCAAGGTCCTGCCATCCGGCAAAGTACTGACGGTGCCTTTGTCGAAGTCACGCAGGATCGCCGTCGGATCGATACCTGCCCGTCCGGGGGAAACCGATCCCGATGGGAAGCCAGCATGCCCTGCATGATTGGACGCCCCGTCCCCCGTCATCGCGGTGTGGTCCATCGCCTCTGACTGCGCAACGGCCTGGCCCCGGCCGAGCATCGACAACGGCACTGCGGCCGCCGCTGCCGCACCGAAAAGCATCCCGCGCCGACTGGGCATCATTGATGCGGTGTGCAGAGGTCGCTTCATCACAAATCCAATTCTTCAAACATCCAAGTTCGCTTAGACTAACATCGAAGCGTAGTAGGCCGTACTAGCGATCTTGCTGGACCTAATTCCCCGGTTGTCCTGCGTTAGGCTTGGTTGCATGCCGGTATCCGACCTGACCAATTCCGCCCAGGACTACTTGAAACTCATTTGGACTGCCACGGAATGGTCGCCAACTCCGATCACGGTCACCGTTCTGGCCGAACGCATGGGAGTGCGGCCCTCCACCGCGTCGGACAGCATCAAAAAACTCAAGGACCAGGGTCTTGTGACCCACGCCCCGTACGGGACGATCGAGCTCACCCCTGCCGGATCCGCGCATGCCGTAGACATGGTCCGCAGGCACCGGCTCCTGGAAACATTCCTGGTCCAGGTCCTTGGCTATGGCTGGGACGAAGTCCATGATGAAGCCGAAGTCCTCGAGCACGCCGTCTCGGACACCATGATCGAACGCATCGACCAACGATTAGGGCATCCCACACGCGACCCACACGGAGACCCCATACCTTCCGCCGACGGCCAACCACACCGCCCCGGCGCCATCCAACTCCGCAACGCAGAACCGGTAAGTGAAGTAACCGTCGTCCGGATCTCCGACGCCGACCCCGCAATGCTCAGATACTTCTCCGACATCGGTCTCACCCCCGATACGCAGCTCACCATCC
>NZ_JADOUU010000043.1:0-11508 GCF_015751955.1 Arthrobacter sp. CAN_A214 | reverse complement strand
AACGGAAACAACGGAAACAACGGAAACAACGGAAACAACGGAAACAACGGAAACAACGGAAACAACGGAAACAACGGAAACAACGGAAACAACGGAAACAACGGGAACAACGGGAACAACGGGAACAACGGAAACAACGGGGTCGATGTTGTCGGTGGGAACGCCGGTGCCGGTGTCATTAAAGGTGATGTAACTCGAGTCGAGGCAGGGGTTTCGACTAACCGGGGTTTGAATATTCAATCCGCTGCGCAACCTGAGCCAGTCATTTCATCCGGCCAGGATCTCAGCCTCGTAGGGCTTGTGGCCGGTGGTCTCGCCCTGACGGCAGCCACGTTCGGTATCCGTCGCGGTACACGCCACAACAGCTAATCAAAATCCCGCTCTCGCAGCGAGAGCGGGAATGCAACATATTCATTGGGGGCGCCGGACCTATCACTAGGCCGGCGCCCTCATGATTCTGGAAGGCCTCAGATTATGATACGAATCCCGCAGTCGTCACAGCCAATAGTTCCCCTTGGCAAGCCTGGGAAAGCGATTCGCTGGACCGTCGCCCTAGTTCTGGGGGTTTCAGGACTTATGCTGCTGTGTCTGATTCTAATTCAACAGCTGTTCTCCTTTGTGCCGCCAACCACTGCAATTTCCGCTCCACCACAGGTTCAGGCACCTGTGCTGACCACACCGACATCTACAGGAGGAACCGACACCTCACAAAGCCTTGTACAAGATACCGTAGCGTCGCCCGAAGCGTCATCACCTGCCGAACTATCTGGGAGTGACCAAGAAGAAATCCTCGCGGCTCCTCCCGAACCTCCGGCAGTGCAGCTAAATTCTGATACAGCCCCGATCGAATCGGCTCCTGCCCCGACATCGGATGGATTGAGTGTCGAAACATTCTCGAGGCCGGTCGTTGCGACCCCGACCAGGATCACCGTTGCCGCTGCTGGCATAGACGTTCCGGTGTTGCCGCTGAGTCCTACAGCCGACGATCTTGCAAGCCAATCAATTGTTCCACCCTATACAGACAATGGTTACTGGATCAGTTCTTATGGCGCTCCAGGGGTAGGCTCCACCGACACCACTTACATCACCGGCCATAGCTGGGAGGACAGGGAAGCGCCTTTTGACCGGTTCAGCACCCATGCCTCCGTGGGAGATGCCCTTACCCTCACCACTGCCGCGGGAACGATGAACTACGTCATCGATGCCGTGACCACCCACGACAAGGAATCCCTGAAAACCAGCGAAATTTGGAACGTCGTTCCGAACCGGGTGGTCATCATTAGCTGCTATACCCAAGACCCCTGGGGGAAGAACGTCATAGTCACTGCTTCGCCTATAGGATAACGACGCTCTCTTGCCATGTCATGACCGATTATCCTGATGTGAAGGAACGCAATGGGAATTTTAACGGATAGAGATGAAACTGGTTGTGGACGTAGCTATCCCCAGCCAAGGGCGATTATGGAGGAAAAACCTGATACTGACGTCCTCGGACTGCTTGATGACATCAAACAGCTAGTAGGTCAAATATCCAACAAGGTATCTCGGCTTGTGCGAGATTGTGCCGATGAAGATCCCGACGAAAATGTGCGGCATATCAACCAGTCAGCGGAGGAATGGATACAGCAAACCTTGGAAGACGTCATCGCGACTTCGTCAGGTATTATGATCAATACGTTGGAGCACAAAGCCTCGACTAAAGCCATAATGGGCTCATCGTAATCAAGGGTGTAGTCGAGGTCTGGAGCCGCCCGATTCGAGCAGGCTGCGGGCAATGTAGTTGGCGAGGTTCCGGAATCCGAGGGCTGAGCAGCGGAGGTGCTCGAGCCGTCCGTTGATGGCTTCGGTGGGTCCGTTTGATGTGCCGGGGCGGTCGAAGAACGCGAGGATGTCAGCGGCACGCTGCTTCAGGGTCCGACCGATCCGCCCGACCTCAACGAGTGCAGCCGGAACACCGCTGGTGATCGAGCTGATGAGGGCCTGCATCATCTGCTTGCCCTTCTTCTTATCGGATTCTCGATAGGCAGCGACGATCCGCTGGTAAATGGCCCAGGTCGCTTCGACTTCGACGTGCTCCTCGGTCGCGAACACCGCGTCGAGTCGGGTCTGTTGTTTCTCGGTGAGGAGATCCGCGCCGCTATGCAGGGTCCGTCGGGCCCGGTAGAGCGGGTCCCCGGAGCGACCACGGTGCCCTGTTGTGGCCTGCTGAACGCGCTGCCGGCACTGATCGAGCCCGTCACCGGCGAGCCGAACGACATGGAACGGGTCCATGACCGGCACCGCGTCCGGGAGCTCCTCAGAGGTCGCGGTTTTGAAGCCGGTGAAGCCGTCCATGGCGACCACCTCGATGCCGTCCCGCCATGCCTGCGGGCGGTCGGCGAGCCAGTCCTTGAACACCTGCTTGGAGCGTCCTTCAACCATGTCCAACAGCCGCGCCGGGCCTGTCTTCTTGCGGATCGGGGTGAGATCAATGATGACCGTCACGTACCTGTCGCTGCGCCGGGTATGACGCCAGACATGCTCATCGACCCCGATCGCGGTGACCCCGTCGAACCTGCCCGGGTCATCGATCAGTCGGCGTTTCCCTTCGGTCATGATCGCGGTGTTCGCGGCATGCCAGGACACCCCGAGACCTGCTGCGACCCGGGACACCGTGAGGTGATCGATGACGATTCCTTCAAGTGCCCATCGGAGCCCCCGGCGGGAGATCTTCGCCCTCCGCTCAGCCGCCTTCGATGTGTCCTGCCGCCAGGTGCGCCCGCACTCGGCGCACCGGTAGCGGCGCACCCGCACGAGCAGCGTCGTGGGCCGGTGCCCAAGTGGCTCAAGCGCCAATTGGCGGGTGATCGTGTCCCGCGGCACGCCCTCAGCCCCGCAGGTCCGGCACCACGGATCAGCCTGAAGAACACGGCATTCGAGCACCGCCCGATCAGGGCCGAGGTGTTGTCCGACAGCTTCGAGGCCGAGCTCGTCAAGCCGGCAGGACGTGGTGAGGTCAGGACGGACGAAGGTAGCGTTGAGCACGTCGAGGTCTTTCGAATGGGCAGTGTAGGAACTTCCATCATCGGAAGGCCTCGACCTCTATCCCGCCTTCGACGCGCCGACCCCAGTCACCCCGACTACACCGTCAATTACGAAGAGCCCCATAATGCCTAACCCTTAAAAGCGCTCTTTTCCCTAGCAGCGTTTTCACTGAGTATCACCTGGCTTTCAAAAGAGTAACTAGATGACGGCTAACGCGAGCAGCAGGCAAGGCGCCAAAGTGATGCTCTACATCCATTTTCATCGTTCGCACCTCCCCCTAGTCCAACACCACCCTCCGTTCGTGCACGCGACCGAGTCGCTTCAAGCCCGGGTCGAACTACTTTCAGCCACGAAACGACTTCATACGCGAACCCACCGCAGTTCAGGGGAAGCGATAGGCCGACAATTCAGGGCGACGAGATTAGCCATAAGAAAGTAGAGACAAAATCCACGTATAACCGTGACGAGGACGGCGTTAACGAAGACAGCCAAAGAAAAGCCGTTATTCCAAGACGATCAAGCCGTAGATTGACGCTCCGGGTTGACCGAATAAAGGTACTGCTCAATGGCAGTTTTCGGCACCCGGTAAGATCGGCCGAAACGGATGCTGTCAAGTGCCCCTGACTGCACCAGCCGGTACACCGTCATTCTCGACACCCGCATCATCAGGGCTACCTCCGAGACAGTATAAAAAGGCTCTACCACCATCTCGTTTTCAGCCACTGCATACCCACTCCCAGGAGGCTCACCCATCAGGTAAGTTTCACCAACTATGGTGCATACATTTGTATTCACCATAGTGTTCAACGACAGGCGGGTATCAATCATTCCCCTAACCCTTGTTTTTATAAGGCAAAATTTCCGGTGGGATCGGGGCTTACTGGTTGCCTGATGGGGCCAATGTTGGCATGTGGGTATGACATTGTGGCCCGTGGCCCGTGGCCCGTGGCCCGTGGCCCGTGGCCCGTGGCCGGTGGCGGTTGTCGGTGATGGTTCCACGTCCATCACTTAGGTCGGGGGAGTTGCTCTCCCGTTCGAGGGGAGGGAGCCAAGCCCGGTGAGGGCGGCAGTTGATAACAGCATTTTCCCACGTTGAGTGCACCTCGCAAATTCAAACACACGCCGTCCGTCCAACTATTCCTATGAATACTGGGGCTAGTGAAATGGACCGTCATTCCCGTTAACAACGCAAAAGGTAAGCCGTGAACGTTGTGAGCGATGTTGCATCGTCTACTTGGCATCCGCTGCTGGTTAGTTCTGTCACGTATGGATCCTTGGCCGCACCCTTCATTGGGTCTACCGGATTGGTGGATCCTTCCGGGTACTCAGTGAGATTGAAGACAAATACTGACTGTCCCTTCAGTTGTTTAAGGGGCAACTCCTCCGGCGCAAAATTTCGCCCCCAAAAATTTCCCATGTTGACAGGCTCAACGGACATCGCTGTGTCTTCGATGCCCGCAAATTGTTCTGGGTAGGACACACTCAAACCTCGGGACCTGATGTTTGAGAAAATGGCGGCGGAGCCCGATTCTTTTCGCTCATCAACCCAGTCTGCGAGGGCCGCGTAGTTGTCGGGTTTTGCGCCCTCAGTTTTTTGGTGGACCAGGATTGGCAAGGCCAAGACCGCAAACGTGCACAATGCCGCTGCACCCGCTTTCGGTGTCATGGTTGCGATGGACATTCCTAGCCAGAGGCAGAGAGCTGGTGCGGTGAAGGTCAGATACCGCTCGACGTACAAGGGCATACCGAGGAGCGTCAGGCCGGCAAGGTTCAGGGCAGGAGTTACTATCCAAATCCCGAGGACGGCACCTTCGCGGAAAGTTTTTGACTTGCGACACCGGATTATGTAAGCAGCGACCAAACCCCAAGCCACAGCTGACAATGCCCACGCGAAGAGGGCCAAAGTACTGGTCTCTGCACCGTAGGGGTGCTGGCCGAAAAAGAACTGGCTCACGATGATGTCATAAGTCATTTTTAGGGCGTTGGTGTCGATCCAGCTCACTTGTCCTGTTTGGGCTTGGGTGATGATTACGATTGGGGCTGAGCCAAGAGTGGCGACGGCGGTCGCTACAGCGTATGCGCGGACACATCCGCGGTGAAGTGCGAGAACGGCGCATGGAAGTGCAACCATGGCACCGAAAACGAACGTCCAGGTGGAGAGCGTGAGCAGAACTGAATAGGTGGCCCACAGCCGCCAGCCAGTTGTTTTGGAGGCTGCTTCAGCGGCCAGCACGGTTCCTACGGCCAGGAGCGCTGTTAGTGAGTATGACCGAATTTCCATACCAGTCCACGCGAGCCCTGGTAATAGAATTGCGATAATCCCAGCGTATAGTCCGGACTTTCGACCGGTAAGGCGGGTTCCTAGGATTACAATGCCAGCAACGGTCAGCGCCAGCGCTGCGGCTGAGGTAAGGCGGGCCAAGGACGGTGATGTTCCGACGGCCGACATAAACGAACCCTGCAACAAGTAGTAGACGGAGTGCACGGCATCGACGTCTGCTGCGAGTCGGAGCAGATCTTGGACTGGTCGGGCGGTTGCCGTGATAGTCGCCGCTTCGTCGCCCCAATACGATGGCCTTCCAATCCACGCCAGTGTCACCATGAACTGTACGAAGCCGAGCAACGCCGCGGCATGCAAAGCACTACGGTAAGTTACGCCAGGAGGGCGCCCGCCGTTGCTGATCCCCTCTGCGGTCGCACTAGTCATGGATTTAGCCTACCCGGAGGCAATTACCACGACCTGAGACAGCAACAAGCACCCCACCTTCGAGAAGATAGGGCGCTCAAGTTATGCCTTGCGCTTACCCTCAGCGGCGAGAAACGGAACGCGAGTGATGCTTGCTGCAACGGTCTGCGACGATGACACTATTCAAATCCGGAGTCTACTTCGGCCGCTGAGGGGCCGCAGGCCAGCCTACTGCCCGGCAGCAGCGACGTCACAGCCGTCAACATCCCGGCGACCGATCAGGCCCTGACCCTTCGCTACAATCGTGACCAGTATCTACACCGGATTTTCAACCTGGCTGCACGCCCGGGGTTTCAGCTCCTCACACATGGGCACATGCCCTGCGGTGGAGCCGACACCGAAGTCGTTAGGACACCCAGCACCAAACAACGCCAACGAACCACGATCGGAATCACCGGCCCTCGCCGGAGCGCTAGTCATCGCCACAGCAGCAATCTTCAGCAACCGCCGCTGGATGAACCTTGCAGAACACTCCAGCTAGGAAAACCAACACTTCAATCCGGAATGTAGTCGCTCCACCGGAGAAGATAGCTACCGAAATGAGCGGGATAAATCCCTCGCAGGAGTTCCACTTTCTACAACGTATGCCAACGAATCAGCAACCCACATCACCCGCGAGCTTGGCATGTCCTAGGCAACGTTGTACCGACGTATGTCGGAGCTTGAAACGTGGAAAAGGGGGGTCACCCAAACAGGAGGTGTATCTAAACACCTCACTAAGCGGTCGCACTTCCCCCCGCTAACCGGTCGCACTTCCCCCCGCTAACCGCCTTCTTCCCCCGGCAGCCTCCGAGTAGGAAACACCTTCGCAGCGGTTTTCGCAGCAGCGACGATCCTGCTGAACCCCGGACACTGATGGTCACCGACCCGCCCCAACAAACGGTCATAGTAGCCATCAGTGCACTGCGGGAAGAACGGCAGCCACCATTTCTTCGTTTGGTCGGCGTGACAGTAGTGTGCGTCGATGCTGACACCGAGCATTCCCGTCAACAACGCGGTGGCCATTTCCGCCGGTGTCGCTGCACCATTCTGGGCCATCCAATGCTCCAGGACCGCGGAAGTAGCTACCCCATCTCTTCCAGTGAGGGCCGGTCGCGATGTGTGACGGGACCGACCCTCACTGGGGCTTTTAGACGTCACAAAGAACTTCCAGAAGCCCGAAATCCCCGATCCCCGAAATACAGTGCAGTAGCTCTCACGGCTGACGAAGGAATCCGGGCGCCGTCAAGGAAGTAGAATTTTCATCATCCGACCGAAAGCGCCGGGAACAGGTCAACGTCTCGTCGGGATAGTGGATAGAGTCGCAAAATGAGTGGTGCCAGGGATGAGCTGAAGGACCTTGGGTTCGATACTGCCTATCCGGTGGGCGATCCTGGGTCGCAAGGAGCCATAGTCCTGGGGGGCCGGTATGCCTTGGGTGTTCTTATCGGCCAAGGCGGTATGGCCTCTGTCTATCAGGCCACGGATGAACTGCTTGGCAGGGAAGTGGCAGTCAAAATCTTCCGGACAGGTTCAACGACGGAAGACGATGCCCAGCGCCAGCATGGTGAAGCGAGGGTCCTGGCTGGGCTAAACCACCCTAACCTCGTGACTGTCTTTGATATCGGCACAGATACCAGCACCTTGCATCCGCAAACGTACCTGGTGATGGAACTGATCCGGGGAACGGATCTGCAGCGCGCCAAGCACCAGGGACCGCTTGCCTCGGCCACGGCGGCGAGCTTGGGTGCCGGGATCGCCGAGGCCCTGGCCGATATTCACGGGCGCGGGATCATTCACCGGGACGTGAAACCGGCGAACATCCTCATCTCGAACGATGAGAGTCTTCCTGGGAGGACCCGATACAAGCTCACCGATTTCGGTATCGCCCGCATCCTTGATGGATCCCGTCTCACCGCTACCGGACAGTCCATCGGAACGGCCGCTTACTTCAGCCCTGAACAGGCCCGGGGCGGTCCTGTCACTTTAGCTAGCGATGTTTACTCCCTCGGGCTGGTTCTGCTGGAAATCCTGACAGGAGTCACAGCTTTTCCTGGTCCGGCCGCCGCGTCAGCTGTGGCGCGTCTCCACCGGGACCCTGAGATCCCGGAAACACTCGGTGAAACCTGGGTAGGGCTGCTCACCCGCATGACTGCCCGGGACGCGGCCGCCCGTCCGACAGCTGCCGATGTTTCGGCGACCCTTCAAAACGATGCCCTTTTCGGAACCGAAGAGGACTTCCACGCCGGATCGCATATCGTTCCTGAATCGGCAGCGTATATCCTTCCCGACGCAACGGTGGAACCAGACAATGACAACTCCACGCAGCCCGTAAAAGTCGTTCACGTACCTGTGGGTGCCCAGGATCAAGGCATACCGATTGGTCTTGAACCCACCGGGTCACTGCGGAACGACGCCTTATCGTCCTCTCCCATCACGGAATCGCTCGACATCAACACCGCCACTGATACTGCGACGCAACCACATCCCTTGGTGTCGGAACATCATCGAAAACCTGTTCTGCGGTGGGTGCTGATTGTTCTTGCAGTACTAATCGGAGTCCTTTTTACCGTCGTGGTGCTGATGCTGGTCTTTGATGGACAGGCTCAAACCGTTCCCGTGGATTACCCTCCAGCGTCCGGGGAATTGGGCGAACTACTCATTGACCTGCAGGAAAGCGTGGACCCCTGATGACCGCCCGCCGTGACAAGCTGCGCCGCTTCACCCGGACCCACAAAACCGCGGCGGTGACGGCGGCGTTGTTGGTGATTGTGGTGCTTAGCGGATGCAGCGGGGCGCAGGGCTACAATGTTCGCGCCGCGGAACAACTCCAGGCGGACGTTCTGACAGTAACCCGGCAAACCATCAATGAGGACTACAGTGCATCACTAAGAACTCTGGACGGTCTCGTTCTCCGGCTCGACTTTCTGGCCGACAACGGGTCAGTTCCCGCCGAGCGGCGGGAACGCATCCAAATCGCTATCGGAGCCCTGCGGGCAGGTCTGGAAACCAGAATCGCTGCCCTAGAACAACCAACACCAGCCCCGGCACTCACATCAAAGCCACCACAACCCCCCACCGCTCCGCGGGCACCAGCACCACGTCCGGTGCCAGTACTGCCTCCAGCTGACCCGATTCCGGCGCCCGTGCTGCCACCTGTCGCCCCTGCCCCGGCGCCTGTACTGCCTCCTAGCGCCCCTGCCCCGGCGCCTGTACTTCCTGTCCCTCCACAACAGCCGGTTCCCGTGGTGCCTAACCCGCCGAGCCAGGCGCCGGACGTTCCGACAGCGCCCCAGATGCCACTCGAACCGGCGCCTGTACCAGTGCCCAGTAGCCCTGTCCCCGCCGAGCCCACACCCGAACCCGAGCCCACACCGGTGCCTCCATCGGGTGGCCCGGCCCCTGTTCCGACCACGCCGGCACCCCTACCAAGTGACCCGCCCGTCCCGCCGTCTGTATTGCCATCGATGCCGGCGCCGAGCGGTTCGTCACTCCCTGTGCCTCTACCCACCGATCTTTAACTAATGCAGGAAAGCAATTCTCGGATCAGGGCACCCCATCGTAATCTCTGAGCGGCAATCTCTGAGCGGCTCTGCGACATCGTTCATGCCGTAGGCTCCCAGATCCGTAGGCTGCGCGACGATGACTGCTACCAGTCCTTCTAGGGAGGCGAGGTCCTCTGGTCCGCCACAACCACTGCTTGCCCTACCATTACCGGATCTATCCGCACCACCTACCGGGCGACAGGAGCCGGAAACGGCGCCCTTGGTTACCCCATCACCACCCGAACCTGCACCACCGACACCCAAAGCACTCGAACCTTTCAGATTGAAACCCTTACCTTGGACCCCCACCACCGAAGTCCGGATGGTGCGGTGCTAGGCGAGAGTCATTACCATGTAGAAGCGGGACCGCTGCGGATGGGCATCGTGGGATGCGGCAAGCATCTGCTGGTTTTTCCAGTGAATCCGTCTTCCCGGCGCCTTAGCTTGGGCAATACCTGCGGAATTCCTCCACCCAAAAGGGGCGGTTTCAAGGAGCCAGCGCAACACTGCTGATGAGTTCGTTGAGTTTCTCACGAGGGGAGTGGAAGCCGAGGGTTTTCCTCGGATGGTCGTTAGTTGCGCGGCCATGGCCTCAATGGCCGCGTCGGAGACGTTGTTGAAATCGGCGCCCTTCGGGTAGTGATCGCGCACGAGGCCGTTCAGGTTCTCGTTCGAACCTCGTTGCCAGGGCGAGTGCGGGTCGCAGAAGAACACGGGGCATCCCGTCGCGATCGTGAAGTCTTTGTGTCGGGACATCTCCTGTCCTTGATCCCGGGCGAGTGTTTGCCGGAGTTGCTCGGGAAGGCGCATGATCTGGTGCTGGAGGACGTCGATCACCGTGAGCGAGTCGCGGACGCCAGGTAGTCGCGCTAGCCCTGTGTCGTGCTCAGCGTTTTTCGGGTCATCCATCTGCGGGCGGGTGGAGCCCGGAGGATGAGCTCAAAGCCGTCCACCTGTGGGTGAGCCGCCCTGCCTGACAGGGCAGAACTAGCATCAGGAGTGGTGCGGAGGATGGACGTAGCCCCTGCTGGCACCGGACGTGCGGATGAGCGGTGGTGGGGTTCTGCGTGCTCTTTTCCTGGCCTGAGCCTGGTGGGATCATGTGAGGATGAGCGCAAGAAGAGAACGCCCGTCAGCTCCGGTAACTGGTCGTGATCGTCATGCAGGGACGCACCGGCACGATTCGGGAGCGTTATCCACCGATCAGCTGCGCATGGTGGCGAAGCGTCGTAGGGATACCGAGGAAAAGCTGAGGCAGCATCAGCAGCAGGCCCGGAACAAAACTGCGGAAGGCACTGGCTGACCAGTCGCGGCGCATCGCGCAGGTCGGATGAAAGCTGTGGTGCCCGCTGACCGGATGGTTCCGACTGAGAGTGTTTAGTGGGTGGTGTACCGCAGGAACATGACCCCGTCGTCGAAGCGGTGCTGTTCAACGAGGTCAAGTGGAAGACGCATATCGGTGGGGAAAAACCGGCGGCCACCACCAACCACCACCGGGTGGAGGTAGAGCTGGAATTCATCCACGAGCCCCGCCCGGATAGCATTCCCAGCCAAGCATGGCCCAGCAATCTCAATGTCCTGTTCCAAGGTTGCTTTCATCTGTTCGACTTCTTGCAGGTCGAATCTTCGCTTGAGCTGGGTCCGAGTCGTTGACACGGCGCCGAGGGTGGTTGAGTAGACGATCTTGTCGGTTGCCTGCCAGATTTTCGCAAAGTTATTGATAAGCGAGTCCTGGCCGGGCCTTTGATCGGCTGTGTCCCACTCCACCATCTCCTCATACATGCACCTGCCATAGAGGTACGTACCGACCAGGCGTGCACGCCAGGAGATGAACGCAAAGACGTCATCACTGGGGATGCTCCAGTCGTAGTTCCCTTCCAGATCCGCGACATAACCGTCGAGGGATACAGCCCCCGAGCTAATCAGCTTCACCATTGCCACCACTCCTTATTAGCCGGTACTTCTCCTCAACTTGGCTGTCATTCGTTGTGAGACCGTGAACCTCTGGCTGTTCGAACGACGTCGAAGCAATGATCATTGACGAGTCAAAACAGCTCGCGAGGGCCGCCGAGAAAACTGGGTCAGAACCAGTCCGATGCCCTGTGTTTCACGTTCGCCCTGGTTACGTCCCGTGGAGTGGTGTAGTTCTCCGCTGTTGAGCGTTGCGTAGGCGACGTAGTGAGCCATCGTGCGATGGTCAGTGAGTACCGATCA
>NZ_JADOUU010000042.1:0-11553 GCF_015751955.1 Arthrobacter sp. CAN_A214 | reverse complement strand
TACCGGTATGTGCAGGTCCCGGCGATCGGTCCGATCCCCTCCATGTATGAACCCGTCTGGTACGCGAAGAAAATCCTCACCGCAGTAGCAGAAGCCACCGCCGGGATCCTCGCCATCACCGGCTACGCACTCCTACACCGGCCCCGACACAACACCTAAACCGACCCGCCCGCACCGGGCGGAGAGACCTCGAAGGTCAGCGGCAAGCGCATAAAAGCCGCGGATGAATGTTGTCTCTGCCGGCGTTCGGAGCCCGGCAGTCGACGCGACTTTCCGGTCTGAATTAAGGCAGCCTGTGCTGACTAGCTCCAGTTGCTTCAAGACGAGCTCTTGATTGGGAGACTTCCACTGACCGCAGAGGGTCGCACGGCCCGTGCTGCGGTGTACGACTCGTTAACGACGGGTAAACCAAGGTTGAACGGGTAGCCTAGGGCACTAGTCTTTTTCACACCCGAGAACGGGTTGGATGTCAAGGGTGTTCGGCGAACACGCGGGCATTCGGAACGCGGGGTGTTGTCATGTCTGGCCGGAATCTTCAAGTGACCCGACGGGTCGGCGTCGTCGTGGGACGCGGCTTGGTCTACGTCCTGATCTGGGTGGGGCTCGCGCTGCTTATCGCCGCCGTCGGCATTCGTTTCTACTGGGGCGAGATTTCTGTGGGTCAGATGCTCCTGAACCTCGTCTCCGTCGAAATCGACGGCGGGGGCGGAGCTATCGTCTTGATCGGCATCTTGGGGGTTGGCGTCGTGCCCCTGCTCATCACCATGGGGATCGCCCTGTGGCAGTTCTTCCGGCGCCGCAAGCGCCGCCGCAATGACGACGGGGGGCTTCCTCGTCGCTCGCAGTGGATCATGCGCACGGTTTCCACCGCTCTGGTGGCCGCGGTGGTCGTCGGCGGAACCACGGCCTTCGCTACCACGGTGGGCGTGAGGGAGTACGTCAAGGCTGCGAACTCAAAGTACGATCTCGGCGACTACTACGTGGAGCCGACCGTCACCAGCGACGAGGACAAGCGCAACCTTGTGTTGATCTACCTCGAGTCCGGCGAGGCCACCCTTGAGGACGATCAGCTCTTCGAAAAGGACGCGTTCGCTCCTTTGAAGGAGGCCACCAAGGTCTCGGACGGCTGGCAGAGCGTGGCCGATTTTCAGCAGTACACGGGTGGGGGCTGGAGCATGGCCGGTCTCACTTCGACGCAGTGCGGTGTCCCGCTGAAGGGCGTGGGCTCCTCCGGGAGCAGCAGTGCCCCGATCGAGCCCGGTGGGGACGTCGACACTTACCTGGGCGGGATCACTTGCCTGGGCGATGTCCTGGAAGGGTACGGCTACACCAACGTGTTCCTGGGCGGTGCGAACTCTTCCTTCGCTGCGAAGGACAGCTTTTTGGGTACCCACGGCTACTCCAAGGTGAAGGGCCTTTCTGATTGGCGCGCCGCGGGGGAACCGGAGGAGAACTTCCGCAGCGATTGGGGCTTGAGCGATGAGCGCCTCATGGCGAATGCCCGGGACGAGATCGATGAGCTGTACGCCGAGGCGGTGAGGACCGGTCGGCCGTTCAACCTGTCGATGCTGACGCTGGACACCCATGAGCCGGTGCACGTCTATGACTACTGCGACGTGGATACGCAGAACGAGGTCACCTCGGTGTTCTCCTGCTCGATGACCCAGGTGGCCGGGTTCGTGGACTATATGAAGGAGAAGGGCTACCTCGACGACACCGCCGTGGTGATCATGGGCGACCACCTCAAGCACATGAGCGCCGGCGATGCTTTCCACGAGCAGCTGGACGACCATGACAACCGCACTATCTTCAATCGGATCTGGGTTCCGGGCCAGGACAGGAACAGCACGCTGCGACCCGGAGTGGACCAGCTGAACATGTACCCCACGATCCTGGAGGCCGCCGGCCTGACCCTGAAGGATCGCGAGGCCGGGCTGGGCGTTTCCGCCTTCGCGTCGCAGATTCCAGGGGGCTCAGCGCAGGCAATGGAGCCGAATCTCTATACCGAACTACTGGAATCGCTTTCCCCGCGGTTTTACGCGGAGGCCTGGGCCGGCGAGGATGCCCCCAAGTAGCGCTGTCCGGTCCGTCCGCCGTCGACCTGGGTCTGGTGACATTCCTCAAACTCGGAGTACGCCCTGCGGTTGCGTTTCTCTTCGGTCGTTTCGTGTTCGGCATGCAGGACGTCCCCTTGCTCGCGGTCACGTTCTTTGGAGCGCTGCCGACCGCACAGAACGTGCTGATTGCGGCGATTCGCTACAATCGCGGGCGGGGTATCGCGCGGCAGTCGGCCCTCGTGACGTTGGTGGAGGTTCCGCGCTTGTAGCGACAAGGGCGCCGGGATTATCGGGCACCCCTGTCCAAGGATCGTGTTACCCGACGGTCAGGCGTCCTTCAACCTGTGGGTCCACGGGTGAGTTGTTCTCGAGGTAGCGCACCACGGTGTCGACGAGGTTGATGCCTGTGTCCACAGTGTTGGTTCCCTGGGTCAGTGTCGTGAACTCGTCGCCACCGGTGGCCATGAAGTTGTTCGTGGCTACCCGATAGGACGCGGCAGGGTCAAGTGGTGTTCCTTCCGGCAGCGTCACGGATGTGACGCGGGCTCCGAACGGGGCTGCGGGGTTGTACGCCCACTTCAGACCGGATACCTGGGCGGTGCCGTACTGGCTGTTGGCGCCTTCCTCCAGGACCTGGCGTACCTGTTCACCGGTGAGACTCATGGTCACCAGTGTGTTGTTGAAGGGCAGGACGCCGTAGACCTCGGCGAGGGTGATGGGCCCCTCGTCGATGTCGGAGCGCAGTCCGCCCGCGTTGGTGACCGCGAAATTCACACCATCAAGGTGGTTACGCATGGCGTCGGTGACGAAGTTGCCCATCTCGGATTCCACAGCGCGGCTCGCGCCACGCTGGATCGACGTCGTCGCTGCGCCCACGGTCTGTCCAAGCTCCGCACCTAGTTGCGTCTGGTAGCCGTCGACAATGGCCTGCACTTCCGTATCTGGCTGGATTTCATCGACGAAGGTGGTATCCAGTTCGGTGGCGACGTTGATGACATCCTTGCTGGCGCGGTCAACGGTCAACGTGACGTCCGCGTAGCCTCGGGTGTTGCCGAAGGGCTGTACAACGGGGATGCCGTTGATGGTGGTGTTGAACTCAAGAGGGATGTGGCCTGCCAGTACGAGGTCGACCTCATCGGAGAGCTGGTTGACGATATCCACCAGCGGCCCTTCGGTGGGAGACTCCAGGCCCTGGTGTGCGCTGACGATGATGGTTTCGACCTTGCGGTCCCGCAGTTCCTCCACCGCAGCGTTGACGGCGTCGGCGGTCGCAGCGGCGTCGAGGAAAGTGAGCCCCTCGGTAGCCGCCGACAGGGTGACGTTCTTGGTGTCAGGGTTGGCGATACCGATGACCCCGACTTTCACGCCCTTCAGGTTCTCGATCATGTACGGCTCGACGCCGTCGGGCGCCTTACCGGTCCCGTCGTCGATGATGTTCGCGGCCAGGAACGGGAAGTCCGCCTGGTCAACCCGCTCGGCGAAGGCGTTCTGGCCCCAGTCGAATTCGTGGTTTCCCACCGCTGCAGCATCTACTCCGATCTCGTTGTAGACGTCGACGGTGGAGGCACCCTCGAAGTAGGAGGAGATGACGGGGCCCTGCATGAAGTCGCCTGAGTCCAGGATCAGGGTTCGCGGGTTCTCGGCTTCTTCCTGCGCGAGGTAGGCCGCGAGGCTCGCCGCTCCGCCGGCAGGACGGCCGTCTCGCTTCAGTGGGGTGAGCTGACCGTGGGTCTCATTCAGCCCGAGGATCTGCACATCGACGGTGCGCTGCGACTTTGACTCCGACTTAGCCGTAGCCGGGTCCGGGGACTGAGACACTGTCGAAGCCGGGGCCGACAAGTCCTTCTGCGGGTCGTGGGCTGAGGCTGCGCCCGGGGCGGTGAACATCAGCGTTGCAACAGTAGCGGCTGCGGTTCCGCGGGCGGCTGATCGCCACGTAGCTGGCTTTGTCATGTCGCATCTCCTTGAGGGTTGTGGTAGACGACGACGGCATAGTATCACCGGCAATGGAAGCGGAGGTGAACCACCGGCCGTCGCTAAGAACGCATTGATTGTTGGTAACGCTCTTTCTGACGGCGCTGTCAATCCTGCCCCTCGGCCTTTATCCACGGCACTGAAACACTGGCCCGGGCGCTGCGCTCACGAGTGTGGGAAGCCACCGGTGGACGCAGCCCAACAGTCCGGGCTACAGCCGCTGATTCCGTGATTCCGTGATTGATGCCATGGCGCCGGGGAGATTCTGGCCTGTCTGCTGCGCCCGGGCAACGGCGGAGCTAGCAGTGCCGATGACCACATCAAGGTCTTCGACACCGCTACTGTTCAACTGCCGGACGGGTACTTTGACCAGGACGGCAGGCTAATCGGGAAGAAAATCCTGGTCCGCACCGACAGTGCCGGGGCGGCCCGCAAGTTCCTCTGGCACCTCCACCACGCCGGCGGCATCTTCGACGGCACCGAACGCATGATCACGAGAAGAACTTCCAGGTCAACCACCTCGCCCCGTTCCTCCTGACAAACCTGCTCACGAGCAACGCGACCGTCATCAACACGGCGAGCATCGCCGCAGCCCGGTATGGCAACGTCGACATCAATGACCTCGGAACCGAAAAGAAATTTAAGGATGAGCGCGCCTACGGCAGCGCCAAGGTCGATCAGATCCTCTTCACCAAGACCCTCTACGCCAAGTACCACTCCCAGGGCCTCAACGCCGTCGCTTTCCACCCCGGTAACTTGGCCTCGAACTTCGGTGGTGGCTCCTTCTAAGCGGGCGCGTACAAGAACCCGCTCATCAAGACCGTGTTCATGCAGAAGCCTCAAAAGGGCGCCGGGGTCCTGTTGCATTTCGTCAGCGGCCGGGTCGGCATCGACTGGACCTCGGGCAGTTATTACCACCTGACTAAGCAACCCAAGCCGAAGCAGGAGCAGGCCCAGACGAAGGACCTAAATCTCGAAAAGCAGATCTGGGACCGCAGCGCTCAACTCGTCGGCACCACCTCATAGCCCGGCTGGAGACAAACGCAGCCAGATACGGCGCCTCAGCCCGATCGACGCAATCCGCACCTCGTCAGCGAACGACCGTCCACGGGACACTCAGCAGCAGAAGCAACAAGAACGGCGTGTCGCGTTCCGCGGCCCGTGTCCGAGAACTGCGTACTGTCACCTGCGTCCACGGTACAGTTTGCCCCATGGCAGCTGTCGGTTATGCGCGAGTTTCGACCCGGGAGCAGAATCTCGACGGCCAGACCGACGCGCTCGAGGCCGCCGGGTGCGAAAAGGTCTTCATCGAACACGCCTCGGGGGTTCTGGCGAAGCGGCCGGCCCTTGATGACGCTCTGGAGTATCTGCGGGTTGGGGACACCCTGGTCGTGACGAAACTCGACCGCCTCGGCCGGTCGGTGCGGAACTTGAAAGAAGTCGCCGACGGGCTCGAAAAACGGGGCGTTGGCCTGAAGGCACTCTCGCAGGGCATTGATACGACAACCCCGGGCGGGCGGTTGTTCTTCCATATGCTCGCGGCGATCGCAGAGTTCGAGCATGACCTCATTGTCGAACGCACCAAAGACGGCTTGGCCGCGGCCAGGGCCCGCGGACGCAAAGGTGGTGGCCGGTTCAAGATGACACCGACGAAGGCCCGGCAGGCACGAGCGATGTATGACGAGAAGACCTACACGGTGCAGCAAATCGCAGAGACGTTCGGGGTCTCGCGCGGCACCATCTACCGGCACCTCGGCGAAGACGTCAGAGCCTAGGTCGGAGAGCGGTCGTGGTGCAGCGCAGCGTCCAAGATAAGCTTGGATTGTTGCGCCAGCACGATCAGGGCGTCCCCCTAGAGCCCCATCGCCGCGAGGTCAGGGGTGTAGCTGGGGTTCACTGCAGCGGATGGGCACGCCGGTACCATTGGGGCAGTCTCGATCACTATCTGGGAGAGAATACAGTGCCATCAGGACACAGGAGCAAGCACCGCAGATCTGCTGCGAAGCGTCCCAAGATCATCGTTGCCTGCTTCACGCTCGCTGCTGTTCTCGCTCTCAGTGGGCTGTACCTGAATCAACAGGAAAAGCCCACCGAGAACGTCAATGCGGCGGAAACCTCCACAGCAGCGCCTCTGGCACCATCAGCCATTGCCTCAGTGGAATCGTTCACGCCCGCGACACGTGCTGCCGGTGGGTTGGCTGATACCAGTAAGCCCTGGATCATGACGGTCATCGGCGATTCCACGGGCAACGCCACCGGTGAGTGGGTGCACCTCATCGCAGCAGAACTTTCCGCGAGATACAGTCGCCCGGTAGTCGTTCACGACTGGTACTTGGAGTTGAATATGTACGCAGGAGAAACCGTAGTGGGCGGCGGGGCCGGAGAACCGATCATTATCTGGAATGGGTCGGCCGTAGGATCTGGGCCGGAGTACTCACTCGAATATCTCGATACCCTGATGCCCGAAGAATCGGAGCTCGTGATCATCAACCACGGGCACAACAGCAACCCGACCGCGATGGCCACCGCTCTACCTGCCATTGCAAATCGGATCCCCAAAAACTCCGCCCTCGCAATCACGCTTCAGAACCCACGGACACAGACCGATGCCGAACGCCAAACGGCCATCGTTCAACAAGTACGGTCCGACTGGGCGGATGATCCTGTGACTCTCGTTGATGTTTATGACGCGTTCGCGGACACGAGCAATGTTTCTAACCTGGTACAGGAGGACGGTATGAACCCTAATCCTCAGGGTCAGCAGTTGTGGGCGGAAACCGTCCTTCGGACTCTTTTCCCTTAGGCTCGCTCAAACATGATGCCGACCCAGTACGGCATCGGGGGTCAAGATGTCGTCGATGACGAAAGCGGTCAGAGTGCCTCGTGCGATACGTGAAGCTATCGCCTCTTGTGCAGCTGGGCACCAAGGAGTGTCATCGATGTCCTGTGGTCGGCCGGCGGCGCCTGCCTCGGCCATCGCTTGGAACATTGCATGCCTTAGTCCCACCAGCTCGGATGCGTCCTCTGGCCCTGCTTCCCTCACCGACGTGGAATCCATCATGAGAACCATTGTGTAGCTTGCTGGCTTCTCGATGGAGCATTCTAGTGAAGGATCCTTTGACCGGACCGACAGCGAGGTCCGACGGTGGGTCTGTGAACGTGGCTGAACTTCAGGATCGGCGGGGAGTGAGAGACCGCGTCGTGTCCCAGCAATGTGTCTCATGCGGAGTATTCTCAACAAAAGGGAAAAAGGCCTTTGATGAGCTTGAGGGGGAGCCGGAATGGGAAGAATCGGGTACGCCAGGGTCAGCACTCTGGAGCAGAACGCAGAACGCAGAACGCAGAACGCAGAACGCAGATCTGCAGCACGCGGCACTTCGTGCGGCGGGCTGCGACCGGATTTTCACGGATCACGGTGTGAGCGGGACAAGGGCGAGTCGGCCGGAGCTGGATAAGCTCCTCGAGCACCTACGGAAGGGGGATGAGGTGGTGGTGTGGAAGCTGGATCGGTTGGGGCGTAATACCCGGAATCTGTTGGCTCTGATCGATGACCTGGAGCAGCGGGGTGTGCACTTCCGCAGCGTCACCGAGGGCATCAGTACCACCGGCTCCATGGGTAGGGCGATGCTGACGGTCATGTCGGCGTTTGCCCAGCTTGAGCGTGATCAGTTGGCGGAGCGGACCAGGGCGGGCATGGCCGCGGCGGCCGAGCACGGGCGGAAGGCCGGGCGGCGGGAAATTACTCTCGACCATGCGAAGGTCAAGCGTGCCCGGGATCTGAAGGCTCAGGGGCTTGCGCCGGCTGACATCGGGAAGATCATCGGGGCCAGCCGCGCCACCGTGTACCGCTACCTCAGCATCGGCACCAGCGAACCTGCATGACGAGGACTAGAGGACGGGCGGCGTATGGCCGGACATGCGTGTATGGTCCGCGGTTGTTGGCGTGATCGTCGACCTGTCCTCGGCAACCGCGGACATCTCCACTGCTACGTTGGCGCCGCCGGTGCCCCTGGCTCTGATTCTGGTTCTGAGGCCGTGGTGCGGAGCATATGAAGCATCTGGTCGACGTCCTCGACGTCTTTAACAGCTGCACTGAGGAGTAGTTGCAGGCCCTGTTGATCTGTCCCGGATTCGCAGGCTGAGCGGGCTTCCAACACCGTCGTCATCAGTGTCTCCCTCACGTGCTGGAGATCTGCAAGGTGATGGGTGTAAGCATGAGCGGGCTCGGAAACGAAGGTAGCCATGGTTTCGACTCTAACCGTGATGCCACCAGACATCTGGAGAAAGACTCCGTACTGCTGCTGGGGCGGCCCTCGCAGGCCGCTCACACAGCATCTATCGATAATGGCGGCCGGTCAGGTTGTTGGTCGAAGCCGGCGAGCTCAGTGACTCCCGGCGGTATGGGAAGCTGCGCAGGTTCGGCCGACGACAGTGACAGTGACAGCGGCAGGATTCCCACGAGGAGTACGGACAGATGACCAGGGTCCGTTCCGAGCAGTCCCGCCGGGTCCGGGACCTCACATGGGGTATCGGCCACCAGGACACCACCGCCTACGGCCAGGTCTGCGAAACAGTGATCGACCGCGAGGAAGCTGCATCGCTCACAAGGTGCCTGGCCATCCTGTCGCCGGTCCAGCGCGAAGCAATCGATCTGGCCTATTACACCGGCCTCACCTACGTCGATGTCGCCCACCGCCTCGGCATACCCGTTCCCACCGCCAAAACCCGTATCAGGGACGGCATCAAAAAACTCGGCACCTGTCTCAAGAATTAACCGCCGACCCGTGGTGCGCAGCGCCTACACGACTGGTACCTGGTGCCTGTGGTGCTCAGATATGGGATGTGCCCAGGTGAACCAGATGCAGGCCAGTTGCGGACCAAGGGCACACCAAGCGCAGATTACCTGCAGATCACGGGCAGACAAGCGGCTGGCTCGTGACACATCGTGGCCAACTTCTGGTCAGCTTCTGACCGGATTGTGGGGCCAGGGGTAGTTGATCTGTTGCAGTTGGGGTGCAGCGGTGTTGCTGCAAGGCCTTATTTCCTGTGCCAGTGATGGTGCCGGTTGCTATGGTAGAACTAGTAAGCCTGCTGATGGATACTCCTGCTGGTTAATACGATGGAGCAGACTGGCATGGCAATAAGGGACGATAATCAACGGCTTGGGCGGGGCTGTCGGCACGAAGGGTAGGCCATGGACGCACAAGCACACATCCTGCAGATGAGAGAGGTCTTGTCAGCGACGGGTCTTACTCTGCCCGAGGTATGGGTGACCTACTACGGGATGGGCGGGGCGGTTTCCCGGTTCGAGCTCGAGGCACACCTGGCCGGGTTGCTGGTGTTGCAGCCTGAGGAGTGTGATGTGCTGGCCGATGCGATCAATGATCTCCTGTCCGGGATGGCCACCAAGAGCCGGATCGCGCGCTGCTCCGATGACCGGCCAGCAGAGTCTCCAGCCCAGGCCCGGCGTGCCCTCGGCATGGCGGGCGCGTTTCTGTTCACCGCTGAGGAGCAGGAAGACGAACGCCTGGACGCGGTGACCCGGACTGATTTGTTGGACACGGTGCAGGAGGAGCGGTTCGACCGGATCACCAGGGAAGCGAAGGACTACTTCGGTGTCAGTTCTGTGATCGTGACGCTGATCGATGACCGCCGGCAGTTCCTCAAGTCCGTGATCGGGCCGATCCAGCAGAACATGCCGCGGGAAATCTCGTTCTGCAACGCCACGATCCGCAACGCCGGTCCGCTGATCGTGCGGGACGCGCTGGAGGATGAACGGTTCAAGAACAACCCGCTGGTGGTGGGGGAGCCCTACATCCGCTTCTACGCCGGATACCCGCTGCGCGGACCGGGCGGGTGGACCATCGGCACCCTGTGCGTGATCGACCAGCAACCACGGGAGTACTCCATGCGGGACGGACGGAAACTTCGAACCCTCGCCGGCCAGGTCGAGGACGAAATCAACGGGCCCCGCTTGCTTCCTGATACAGAGAACGGAACGGTCCCCCACCCGATTCGGGACGGAAAGTCGGAGCAATAGGCTGCGGGGTGTTAGCTGAAGTGCGTGCGGACGGGCCCTGTTTGCCCGAGGGATGCCAGGAGATTGTCGGCGAGGTCCCGCAGTTTGATGTTACGGCCATTGCTTGCGGTGCGCAGGATCGCAACTGCTTCGTCCTGGCTGCACCGGTTCTGGCCCATGATGGCTCCGACCGCAAGGTCAATGGCCGTCCGGGATTCCATGGCTGCTCTCAATTGCTCGGATGCGTCGTCCAGGGTCGCGATCCGCACGGCGAGCCGCAACGATTTCGAGGCATCCCGGGCGATGCCTTCGGCGACGGCGATGCTCGTGTCCGTGAACGCGTTCGGTTCCGTCGAATAGAAGTCCAGACCCGCACTGGCGCCGGCTTCCAGGCGAATAGGAATACCAAGGGCCGAGCGGATCCCGTGCCCGGCAATAGCCTCGCGGTACTGCGGGAACCGTGACTCGGTACGAAAATCGGGGATGTGCACTGTGTTGCCCTCGCGGGCGGCCCGAAGGCAGGGTCCGTCGTCGAAGCCGTACTGCACTTCGTCCATCAGCCGGGCCTCATCGCTGCTGCTGGCCACCGAAGCCATGGATCTTGGGCGTAGCAGTGTCACTCCGCAGAACACTTCGCCGTACGCACTGGTGAACGCCGCCGATGCGATGGTCACCAGGCCGTCGAGGAACTGCTGCACGTGCTCACTGGCGAGCACCATGTCCTGCAACAGCGCCATCGTCTCGTTCTCGGCCGCATCCGCGGCCAGTTCCGTCTCGTTAGGCACAGTATTTGTTCCTTACCGACTCCAAGAGGAGTCATCACAACACGGGCACCCCGACATCGAGACCGGAATCAGGAGAATTTGGGGGAGAGGTCGGGACTGCCTGTCACCAGCAGCAGCTGAGTAGGAACCCGCAGCTGCTGCTACAGGGCGGCTTCCACGGGAGGGCGAACAAGCTCTGGAACAGAAGCCAAAGGTTGTGATGGGAGGCCAGCCGATTCCAGGGTCTCCAACGCATCGCGCCGGTCAAGTTCTTCAGTGACTTCCTTGCTGCGGAACTCTGTCTCCGGATCAGGTTCACCATCGTGCACGTATTCGTAGGACAGCTCGCGCTGAATTTTGCTGCTGACGACCTCAACCTGAGGCAGGTCCAGCGATGTCAGATCCTTGGGAAACGAGTCCGACGGAGTAAGCCTGGTCTTCATGGAGCACGCCTATCGACGAGAAAAACACGATGAACCCAGGCCCTCTTCTGAACCATGTGCTGGCCGGGCCAGCACCTTGCATCCTACGCGCATACCCCCGAGAACCCGCTCCCGCGCGGGGATAAGAGCACGCCGGGTCTGAGGTACACCCTTAACCTGCTTCACTTCTGTCCCTTTAACCAAGCCATCTGGTAGAGGATTCTTGGGTTCTTGCGGTGATTGCAACACTTAGCGAATGGGTGTTGATATGGCGGGCTACTCCATCTTCATAAGATCGGATCTGCTGCAGGTGTTCT
>NZ_JADOUU010000041.1:0-13024 GCF_015751955.1 Arthrobacter sp. CAN_A214 | reverse complement strand
GGAAACAGTTTTGCTCCCAGAACTCACTGCAGCATAATCAAAGAACTGACCCGCACGGTGTCGAGAAAACTCCACCACTCAGCGGGACGTAACCGTCGGGGGCCTGCGCAAGCCGAATCAGGATTAGGCTAGCTTGCTCGAAGATGTTGCACCCGAAATAGCTCTGTTGTCCTTACGATTGCAGGAGCACGGTCTGTCCCTGCCAGATTTTCAGTTCTTATCGAGGCGATTCCCGGTTCAAATTTTTGGAGGCGGATGCTTTCGGGTTCGTCGTGGAGCGGGGAAAGAGGGCACAGGGTCGGTTATCAGCATCTCTCGATAAGAGAGCATGACGGAGTGTGGCGAGTACGTAGGAAAGGTTCTGACAATGAGTGGTGGAACTTCATCGAAAGTATTGCGAGCGGCCGTAGTCCAGTTCGAAGCCGTTCCGAACGACCTGGAGTCCAATCTGGGGACCGTTTCCATGCTGTCGGCTCAAGCTGCTGCTGATGGCGTACAGATCATCGTGTTTCCGGAGCTTTGTCTGCTGGGTTACTGGCACCTGACTCGTCAACCGCGTTCTCGGTTGCAGGAGTTGGCCCAGCATCGGGAAGGGCCGGCTGTTACAGCGGTTCAGGAGCTGGCTGTGGAGTTGGGGTTGGGAATTGGGGTCGGATTCCTGGAATTGGATGGAGATGAGCTTTTCAACTCTTATGCCGTGTGTCTTCCCGACGGGGAAGTTCATGTGCACCGGAAGCTCCATGCATTCGAGCACGAAGCAATTTCCAGCGGGGATACCTACACTGTCTTCGATACTCCATGGGGCGTGCGGATGGGGATTCTCATCTGTTGGGATAACAATCTTGTCGAGAATGTGCGTGCTGTGGCGCTGCTGGGCGCCACCGTGTTGCTCGCACCTCATCAGACCGGGGGTACGAAGTCGATGAGTCCGCACGGGATGCGCCCGCTCCCGCGGGCACTGTGGGATAACCGCCACGACAACCCCGAAGCACTCAAAGCTGCGGTCAACGGACCGAACGGGCGCGGGTGGCTGATGCGCTGGCTGCCGTCCCGGGCGCATGACAACGGAATCTTCGTACTCTTCAGCAACGGTATCGGCCTCGACGACGATGAAGTACGTACCGGTAATGCAATGATCATCGACCCATACGGCCGTATCGTCGGGGAATCGCCCGTCCCGGATACCGCTGTCGTCATCGCTGACCTTGACCTTGATCTGCTTCCCATGGCAACCGGGCGCCGCTGGCTTTTGGGCCGTCGCCCCGAACTGTACTCAATCCTCACCCAACCCTCAGGCCTTGAACGGGATGCGCGCGCAGCCAGACACTCTGCTTCTCCCGTCCCCGACACCTTCCATGTGAATGACCCATCCGCGAACCATACGCAGCTGGTAACGGGCACAGACTAGACGGGATTCAGAACCACTTCATTGCGACCACTTCCGCGTTCCGGGTTATCCCTCAAGTTCGGTCATTCGAGGGAGGCATCCGATGTCCCGATGTGCTCGGCACTCTCCATGCCCTCGCCGACCGCAAGTACTCGCCCGGGTTCGCCCACGAAGAGCGAACCTACCCGTGTTGGCTGGTCAGGGGTGGTAGAGCCAGTTGCCCTCAGCCCTTACTGAGACGATATGCCAGTCGGAGTCGAAGAGCACGAGGTCTGCGGCGAAGCCGGGACGAAGGAGCCCGAGGTGTTGGTGGAGTCCGAGGACGCGCGCCGGGGTCAGGGTCAGGGCTTCGATGAGGGACGCCGGCGGAATGCCGGCGGCCAGTCCGTGCTTCAGCGATTCGTCAAGGGTCAAAGTCGACCCAGCGAGGGAACCATTGGTTTGCAGTCTGGCCACGCGATCCTGGACGGAGACGGCCAGTCCACCGAGCAGGTACCGGCCATCCGGGGCAGCTGCAGCGGCCATCGCATCGGTGATGAGCACGATGCGGTGCGGTGCGAGGGTGAAAAGCATAGCTACGACGGCGGGATGAACATGTTGTCCATCCAGAATCACTTCGAGGTACGCCCCACCGGTCAATGCGGCTCCCACCGGACCCGGGTCTCGGTGATGCAGGCCCGGCATTCCGTTGAATGAGTGGGTCAGAAGAGTCGCGCCGTCCTGTAGTGCCTGAAGAGTTTTCTCGTAACCGGCCTCCGTATGTCCCACAGCGACGACGACGCCCGCCGCCGTCAACCTGTCGATCGCATCCGCCGCACCGGGTCGTTCGGGATCAAGAGTGATCTGCCGGAGCGTTCCATGAGCGGCTTCGAGCAACTGGTCGAGGCGCTCAGATGTGGGGTCGGTAAGGTGGTTTTCGTTGTGGGCACCGCGTTTCCCGACCGACAGGAACGGCCCCTCGAGATGACTGCCGAGCAGCAGGGGGTTGGTCTGCGAGAGTTCGGCGATTTGAGACAGCGAACGGCACAGCAGATCGATGGGATTAGAGACAAGGCTTGCCACCGCCCGCGTGGTGCCGTGAGGGTGGTGCGCCGCGAGTGACTGACTGATCGCGTCGTTGCCGTCCTCATGACTGTAGCCGCCACCTCCGTGGATGTGCAGGTCGAGGAACCCAGGGGTCAGGTAATGCCCAGTGCCGTTGATCACCCTATCCGCACGGTGCTCCTGCCACCCGGTGCCTATGCCCGTGGCGGCGATGGCGTTCCCGATCGCTACAAGCCAAAAGTCGGGCGTCTCTCCGTCGGCGTCGACCTTTGTGGCGCTGTGGATCAGGACCGAGTTCACTCTCCGACGCCCTCGATCCTGTTCTTTTCCGTATCAACGTAGTACTCGCGTAGCGCGAGGTGCCGGGCAGCGTCCCCGTCCAGCACAACGGTTGCCCGTCGATGGAGCTGCAGTACTGATGCCGGGCACATGCTCGACACCGGTCCCTCGAGAGCGGCAGCCACGGCATCGGCTTTGGCGGCTCCCTGGGCGACCAGCAGCACCTCTGCGGCGTCGAGGATAGTACCAAGCCCTTGGGTCAGGCAGTGTCGCGGAACGGTGTCGAGATCGGTAAAAAATCGTGCGTTATCCCTGCGGGTGGCCGCCATCAGGGTTTTCGGGCGGGTCCGTGAGGACAGGGAGGAACCTGGCTCGTTGAAACCGATGTGCCCGTTCCGGCCGATTCCCAAAAGCTGCAGATCCACGCCGCCCGCAGCGGCCATCGCTGTTTCAAATCGATCGCTTTCGGCCGTGAGATCAGCCGCACAGCCGTCAGGGACATGGACGTTCGCGGGATCCAGGCGGAGGCTGTCCGTTACCTCCCGCTGGATCACCGATCGGTAGCTCTGGGGGTTGTTGGCGGGAAGTCCCACATACTCGTCCAGCGCGAAAGCTTTCAACTGCGCCAGAGCGGGGATCCATCGTTCCTCCAGTGCGCGATAGATAGCGAGCGGTGAGGACCCGGTGGCTACGCCGAGCGTGCGGATTGTGCCCTTGAGGGCGCCGTCGAGGATAACGTTGGCGCCGTAGGTGCCAATCTCCTGGGCGCTGTCGAGAATGATGACACGCATCATGGCTCCGATCTATGCGGGAGGTGGATGGGCGGGGCATTACTCGGTGTTCTCAGGAGCCACGATCACTTTCGTGCCACTGGCCTCGAAGGCGGCTTTCTGCTCACCGGTGATGCCACTGTCGGTGATGAGGTTGCTGAAGACGTAGCCTGTCATGGTGGCGAAATTACGGGCGCCGATCTTCGAGGAGTCAGCCACGATGAACGTCTCGGAGGCCCGGCGCGCCATGAGCGCATTGACTTCTGCCTCGCCTTCGTCACTGACGGTCGGGCCGACGTCCGGGTCGAGCCCGTTCACGCCGATAAAGGCGATGTCGAGGGCAACGCGCTGCAGGATCACGTCCGTGTAGGGCCCCACGAGTTCATAGGACCGGGGGTTGACTACACCACCGGTCACCATGATGCGGATGTTGGGCCGGACCACGAGTTGGGCCGCGATGTTGATCGCGTTCGTGACTACGGTGAGGGTTGGTTTGCTGGACGGTTCCATGAGGTCGGACCGCATGCCGAGGACCTGGGCGATTGCCGTGCTGGTGGTTCCACCGCACAGGCCGATCACGGATCCCTTCGTCACCAAGTTGCTTGCGGCACGGGCGATTGCCTGTTTCTCAGTGGTGTGGTCATCACGGCTGTACCGGGTGGGGAGGTCATAGGCGATCGCCTCCATAGTGGCACCGCCGCGGTTCCTGGTGAGCAGGCGCTGCGTCGCAAGGCTGTCGAGGTCACGGCGTACTGTGGCAGGGGAGACACTGAGCCGGGTGACGATGTCCTCGACCAGCACGCTTCCCTCCGCTGCGAGCAGGTCGAGGATTGCGTTGAGTCTTTCTGTTCTTTCCACTGGTTCAGCTTTCGCGTTTAGCTGGTTGGTCCTGCAGGGAGAGAAGGACCAGGAGGCGGCCAGCCTCGGATGCCAGGGCGTGGCGGCCTGCCGCAAGGTATTTGCGGGAGTCAACGAGGTCCGGCTGGCTTGCGAGGACTTCCCGTACGGCACGTGTGAAGAAACCGTTCAGGTGGGTCGATACGTTTATTTTCGTCATGCCGGCTCCGACTGCCAGGACGAGGAGGTCATCGGGCACACCTGAGGAGCCATGGAGCACCAACGGTACGGGTACTGAGGCTTTGAGCTGTGCGATGAGCTCCAGGTCCAGTGCCGCGCCCCGCTTCGTCATCGCGTGGGAGGACCCGACGGCGACAGCGAGGGCGTCGACGCCGGTGGTTTCAACGAAGGCTGCCGCCTCGCCGGGGTCGGTTCTCACGCCGGGAGCGTGGGCGCCGTCCTTGCCGCCGACCTTGCCGAGTTCGGCCTCGACGAAAACGCCATGGGCAGCGGCGCGTCTTACGACTCGTGCGGTGGCCGCCACATTGTCGGCGTAGGGAAGGTGGGCACCGTCGTACATCACTGACCCGAACCCGAGGCCCAATGCCTGGTACACCAGTTGTTCATCCTCGGCGTGATCCAGGTGCAGTGCCACCGGAACGTCCGCGGTGCGGGCCACCGCAGCAGCAGCGAGGGTGATCGGCTCAAGCCCGCCGTGATAGGCGGCGCAGTTCTGTGAGATCTGCAGGATCACGGGAAGTCCCACCGCCTCGGCTCCGGCGACGATCGCTTCGGCTGTCTCCAGATGCAGCACGTTGAAACTGCCAAGCCCAGTGCCGGCGGCGGCAGCGGTGTCGATGAGGGTGCGGGTGGGAATCAGTCCCATCAGGAATCCTTGCGTGAGGTGGAAGGTGCAGTGTCGTGGGGGCTGCCGGGGGGAGTGCGGCACGCGATGTCGTGCCGGCTGATCACCACAGTATCGGCCATGTCGTGGTAGTCCTCGTGCAGCACCCCGGCGGTAGGCATCAGCACGGCCGAGGCAGACCATGCAGTCGCGGCGCGCAGCATGTTCGTGACATCCGGGGAAGTATGGGCCAGCAGGACGGCGACGGCTGCAACCGCTGCGTCCCCGGCCCCGGTGGGGTTGCCTTCCAGAGCTGAGGGAAGACTCGCGTGCAGGTAAAATGCGGGCTCCCGCGCGTCGAAGGCCAGCATGCCCTTGTCGCCCTGGCTGACCAGGACAAGGCCGGCGCCGAGGTCGAGGAGCATGCGTGCTCCCCGTTCGAGGTTCGTCTCTCCCGTGGCCTCGAACAACTCATGGTGATTCGGCTTTAGAACGGTGGCTCCTGCCCTGGCGGCGTGTAGCAGCGCGGGCCCGGAGGTGTCGATGATCGTGGGTATGCCCAGGGACCGGGCATCCTGGATTAGGCGTGCATAGAAATCTTCTGGTGCTTGGCGGGGTAGGCTTCCTGATCCGGCGAGGCAAGCCGAGCGCGGCAACTGTTGACCGACAACTTCCACAATATTGTTCCAGTCCGCGGTGGTTAGTTCGCCCCCGATCTCGTTGAGGAGGGTTGCGCTGGCGGTTGACCCATCGTAGATAGCGATACTCCGCCGGGTCGGCTGCGCTACCTCCACCAGGGAATGGGCAAAGCCACTTTTCGCGAGGTCGGCTCGCAGCAGAGCGCCAGACTCTCCACCGACGGGCAGGACCGCGTGGGTCGAATTACCGCTCTGATGGACTACCCTGGCGACATTGACGCCTTTGCCTCCGGCCTTGATCACGGGAGGCTCGACACGGTGCGAGTGCCCGGGGACGAGGGCAGGAAGACTATAGGTGGTGTCCAGCGCAGGGTTGGGAGTGACTGTTAGGACAGTCACGGGAGGCATCATCGCCGTTTCTCCACCAAATCGCGTGCCCGAAGTGCAGCGCCGATCAACCCCGCATCCTGACCCAACACCGAGGTCTTCAGGCGAGGCACACGGAGGAAGGAAAGCCGCTCCTCGATTTCCTTCCCGAGCGGATCGAGGAGAGCGGAACCCGCCTGGGCGAGTCCACCGCCCAAAATTACTGTCTCGGTCCCGATCATCGCGACGAGCTGGCAAATGCTAAAGGCAAGGGCGCTGACGGCATCGGACCAGATTTCGCACGCGTCGGCGTCGCCAGCTTGGCTGGCCGCAAGCACCGCCTTCGCGCCGGAAACGGTGCGCCCGGTGCGCAGGTTGTACCGGCGGGCGATCGCACCGGCCGACCCCACGGTCTCAAGGCAGCCCAAGGCGCCGCATGCGCAAGGAAACCCACCGGGGACCTGCGCATGACCAAGTTCACCCGCGTAACCACCGGCACGGACAGGACGTCCCTCGCAGAACACCGCACCCGCGATTCCTGTCCCGATGATCAGTACGACGGCGTCGTTGGCCCCCAACCCGGCGCCGGCGCGCATCTCTGCCACCCCGGCAGCGCTCACATCGTGCCCGAAGGCGACGGGAAGCCCGGTCGCTTCGCGGACCCGTTCCCCGAACGGATAGTCGTGCCACCCGAAGTTGCTAGCAAAAAGGCCCACTCCCGCAGCATCATCCACGAGTCCGGGCACCACGAGCCCCAGTGCGCGCAGCTCGACGTGCGGATATGAAGTAGCGTACTCACGCGCCAGCACGGCGACCTGGTCCACCACGACGTCGCCGGGACGTTCGTCGTCGTGTGGTGACGGGACGCGGACGAGGCCATGCAAATTTCCGCCCTGATCGATCACTGCGGCTTTCATGTCAGTTCCACCGACATCAACGGCCAGGACGCCGGGACCGGGGCCTGCCGGCCCCGGGGGAGTGGGGCTCTCTAGGGAGCTCACGGGTGGGAGGTCAGCTTTCTAGGACGACGGACCTGGTCAGGTGCCGAGGGGTATCAGGGTTAAGGCCGCGTGAGCGGGCACGGTCCAGTGTGACCTTGTGTACGCGCACGAGGTCAGCGAGGGGGTGGGTATCGGTGTTGACATACAGGGCGCCGGTGGCGGCGACCTCGTCGCGAAGGCCGCTTGGCTCCTGGCCAAACACCCAGGTCACCCGTCCAGGCTGTGCGATGGAGATGGGACCGTGGCGGTACTCCATGGCCGGGTAGGACTCCGTCCACCCCTGGACGCCCTCGCGCATTTTCAAAGCGGCTTCGTGAGCCAGGCCGATGGTCCACTCCGTGCCGAGGAAACTGAATTGTTCGGCGGCCAGCAGCTCAGCTGAAGTTTCAGCGGCGACCGCGACCCTGGCATCGGCCACAGCTGAACCCAGATCGATGCCAAGCGAGGTGAGGAGGTAGACGAGTGCGGAGGAGGCGAATCGGGTCTGGACCACCGAGGATTCGTCCGCGTAGGGAAGCCCGACGACGGTGTCGGCGAGATCCGCGGCAGGCGATTCTGTATCACCCAGGACAACGACGGTGGGGGTGGAGCCCTTGAGCTCGGCGAGCAATAGAAGGATCTCGCTGGTGGTGCCGGATCGCGTGATGGCGACGACGGCGTCGTATGACCTGGTGCTGATGGCGGAAGCCTCCGACGCCGCATAGGCGTCGGTCTCTCCGTTACCGGAGCTCTCGCGTGCAGTTGCATAGGACTGCGCCATGAACCATGAGGTCCCGCAGCCGACCACCGCTATCCGCTGCCCGCGTGCCGGCAGCAGTCGCTCTCTGGATGCCTGCGCTATCGCGCGTTCCCAGCATTCGGGCTGGGACGACAACTCGCTGTCCATGTGCCGTCCCAGAACAGGGGCAGAAGAGGAAGGATCGGGAAACTGTGACACGAGGTTCTCCTTTAGAGCAGATCAGGGTTCGCTCAATGATCACCCATGATTGATCCAACTGTCTAGAAATCAGTATCAGTCATTATTGTGAATCGCAGGGACAGGCACCTCTTTTCGTTTTGGTTCTCCTGCGCCCTATCAAATGCTTGACCTGAGACGTACATCACGGCATGCTTTGAAGAACTAACTGATCGTTGTTGACTGTCCGGACCCTTTGGGGATCATCTTTCATCACCAAGAGCGTGTTGGATCGACCGGATTAGCAGCCGAGGCAGGTCCCGGACCCATTCGAAAAGGAATCAAGCGATGAATAGCAAACTGAGGATGAGCATGGTGGCGATGGCTGCCGTCGGGACACTTGCACTGTCCTCCTGCGGTTTCGGCGGCGGCGAGCCATCCGAGGCAGAGGGAGGTGGGACGACCCTGAATATGCTGGTGCCAAGCTACTCCGATGGCACCAAGGCCCTTTGGGAGGGCGTCGTTGATGACTTTGAGGCAGCAAACGAAGGAATCACGGTCAACCTGCAGATCGAGTCCTGGGAAAACTTGGAATCGGTGCTCCAAACGAAGATCCAGGCAGGTGAGGCTCCGGACATCTACAACGGCGGCGCTTTCTCGGCCTTTGCTTCCGAGGGTCTGCTATACCCGGCCGAGGACGTCGCGTCGGAGGAAACCATCAGCGACTTCCAAGAATCTTTCGTTGAGAATGAAAGCCTTGAAGGAACCCAATACGGGCTGCCCTTGCTTGCATCCGCCCGCGCGTTGTTCTACAACCAGGACCTGTTCGACGCTGCCGGCGTCGAAGCGCCACCCACCACGTGGGAGGAGCTACACGAAGCCGCGGAGAAGATCACGGCGACGGGTACCCCCGGCTACGGCATGCCGCTCGGTTCCGAGGAAGCGCAGGGAGAGGCCCTCATCTGGTTCGCCGGCAACGGCGGCGGGTTCGGTGACGCGTCCGAGATCACGGTCAACACACCGGAGAACCTTGAAGCCGCCCAGTTCATGAAGAAGATGATCACCGACGGCGTCACCCAGCCCGATCCAGGCGCGACGCAGCGCACCCCGATGATCAACGTCTTCACCCAGGGCCAGATCGGCATGGTGTACGCCCTCCCGCAGACCGTGGGACAGATCGAGGAAGCCAACCCCGACCTGAACTACGGGGTAGCTAACGTCCCGACCAACACAGGGGATCCCGCAACGCTCGGCGTGGCCGACCGCCTCCTGGCCTTCAAGAACGATGAGACCAAGCAGGAAGCCATCACGGCCTTCATGGACTTCTTCTTCGCGGAGGACCAGTACGTGAACTGGGTAGAAGCCGAGAACTTCCTGCCCACCACGAAGTCAGGATCCGAAGCGATGGCGTCGAATGAGACGCTGAAGCCGTTCCTGGAGATGTTGCCCAACGCGAAGTTCTACCCGACCTCCAATCCGGCGTGGAACGCGACCGACGGCGCATTCAAGTCACTCATGGGCCTGTTGGAGACGCAGGAACCCGAATCCGTGCTTGAGCAGATCCAGGCAAAAGCCGACGCCGCAGCCTAAGGCACCCGCGTGAGGGGAGCCGGCTTGTTCCAGCCGGCTCCCCTCCTGTCCGAGGAAAACGGTCAGTACTCAATGAGCACATTCCAGCAGCCCCCCATCACGCGGATCCGGAAGATGCGCGGCCAGAACCGGGAAAGCCTTGCCGCGGCGCTTCCCTGGATCGGCCCGGTTTTGATCTTGATATTCGGCATCGTCGTTTTTCCAGCGGCTTACATGATCTACAACTCCACGCGGCGCATCAGTCAGGCCGGAACCAATGTCGAGGGTGTGGGCTTCGCCAATTTCGGCGTGGTTCTGTCGGATCCGAACCTGCCGCGCATCCTCATCAACACCGTGGTTTGGGTGGTAGTGGTCGTCACGATGACCGTCATCCTTTCGATGGCATTGGCAAATTTTCTCAACAAGCCCTTCCCCGGGCGAACCCTGGTGCGCATGGCCGTGGTTGTTCCTTGGGCTGCCAGCGTGGTCATGACCACCACCGTGTTCTACTACGGACTCGACCGCAACTACGGGATCATGAACGCGTTCCTCGTCGATATCGGGCTGCTCGATGCCCCTTACGGCTTTACGGCAAATGCCGCGACTGCGCTCGGTGCCGCGATCGTCGTCGGCGTCTTCGTCTCCATTCCCTTCACGACCTACACCCTGCTCGCCGGTCTGCAGGCCGTACCCGGGGACATTCTCGAAGCCGCCAAGATGGACGGAGCCGGTAAGGTTCGCACCTACTTCCTGGTGATACTGCCTCAGCTACGCGGCGCGCTAGCCGTCGCCGTGCTGATCAACGTGATCAACGTATTCAACAACCTGCCCATCCTGCGCATCATGACCGGTTCCATCCCCGGCTACGGTGCGGACACCCTAATGACATACATCTTCAAGGTCCTGCAGTTCGATCGCCGACTGGACCTCGCCAGCGCACTGAGCGTTGTTAACTTCGCCATCGTGATCGTGATCGTCGCGGCCTACGTGAAGATCGTCAAGCCCATGAAGGAGGACTGACATGGCAGTCGTTGCACCGGAAAAAGCTTCCACCCGCGTGCCCGTAGACAGTAGGGTCAAAAAGTACGGCGCCGACGGAGTCAGCGGGCGCCGGATGGCAGGCCGGATCACGGTTGGAATCCTGATCGCTGTCCTGTTCCTGGTCCCGTATTTGATCATGCTCGTCGGGTCCCTAAAAACCCGGCCGGAAATTCTTGCGGTCCCGCCGCGCTACTTTCCTCAGGACGGGCTGCAATTTGGCAACTACCTCACTATGTGGTCCACGCCGGAGACGCCCCTGACGTATAACCTCATCTCCACCGTGATCATCGCGGTATTTGCCACATTGCTGGTGTTGCTCGTCGCCACACCCGCGGCTTACTACACCGCGCGGTTCAACTTTCCCGGCAAACTGCCCTTCCTGTTCCTCGTTATCGTGACCCAGATGTTGCAGCCTGCAGTGCTGACGGCAGGCCTGTTCCGGCAAATGCTGGTGCTCGACTTCAACGACACTTGGCTCGCCATGATCTTGATTAATGCAGCCTTCAACCTGTCCTTCGCACTCTGGATCATGCACAGTTTCTTCGCCGGAATCCCCAAGGAAGTCGACGAGGCCGCCCAATTGGACGGCGCAAGTCGTTTGGCAGTGCTCTTTCGAATCAACCTTCCCTTGGTCTGGCCTGGAATCGTCACGGCCATCATCTTCACGTTCGTCGCCTCATGGAACGAGTTCGCCGCCAGCCTTGTGATTATGTCGACGGCCGGAAACCAACCGCTTTCGGTGGCCCTTACCAAGTTCATTGGCCAGTACGCCACGAGCTGGCAGTATGTCTTCGGTGTTTCGATCGTCGCGATTATTCCCGTAATCATCCTCTTTGCCCTCATCGAGAAGAGACTCATTGGAGGCTTGACCGCAGGCGCGGTCAAGTAATGGAGGACGTGGTTGGGCCCCCGTTAGCAGTCCAGGGTCTATGCGATAGCTAGTTGGTTTTCTTGCGTCCAGTTCTCCCAGTAGCGTTTCGGCGTCATGCCGTTCAGGGATCCGTGGGGCCGTTCATGATTGTAGGTAGCTTTCCATTCCTCGGCCAAGTACGTGGCTTCGCCCAGGGTGTCCATGATTTCTCCGGTGAGTTGCTCCCTTCTGAATTGGGCGTTGAAGGATTCGATGAAGCCGTTCTGCCAGGGCGATCCCGGGTCGATGAATGCCGTGTCCACCCCGGCGGTGTTACACCAGTCGACCAGGGCGGCGGCGGTGAATTCCGGCCCGTTGTCGCACCGGACATAGGCCGGGGTGGTGCCGGTTTCGGCGATGATGTCCTCCAGCACCGCGACCACGTCCGTGGCTTTGAAGGAGCGGCGCGGGATGATCGCCAGCGCGGTGCGAGTGTATTCGTCGATGACGTTGAAGAACCGGATGTGCCGCCCACAGGACGTCACGTCGGACTGGAAGTCGAAGCTGACCACATGCATCGGGTACTGGGCTGTGAGGCGCTTCTGTTCCCCGGCACCGGGCCCGGTCCGACGCTTCTTGCGGACCTTGGGTTTGCAGGTGAGCCCTTCGTCGCGCCAGAGCCGGCGGATCCGCTTCCTGTTCAGCGCCACACCTTTCCAGGCTCGTTGTCCCATCAGGTGCCAGCGGGCCTTTCTCCAACCCCATGCCGGGTGCTTGCCGGCGACAGCGCGCAACTCCCTCCGCAATTGCACCTCCTCGAAACCCATGTCGGGCTTCTTCTTACGAAAGGCTGACCGGTTCTGGCCCAGAAGCGCGCACGCGAACCGTTCGGATGCCCCGAATTTCTCCACCGCCATGCGCACGGCACGGCGACGAGGTTCGGGGCTCAGAATTTTCCCTTGGCCACCTCGTTGAGGATGTCGAGGGCCAGTTCCTTCTCCGCGAGCAGCCGCTTGAGGCGGGCGTTTTCCTTTTCCAGTTCCCTGGTCCGCTTCGAGGTTTCAGCGTTCTTCTCGGACCCGTACTGGTTCAGCCACCGGTACCAGGTCGCCTCGGTGACCTGAAGCTCCTTGACGACCTCGACCATCGGGCGGCCCTCACTGAGCATTTTCTGACCCTGCCGGACCTTAGCGATGACCTGCTCGGGGCTGTGTCTGCGTGCCATGATTCGTGGATTTCCTCCTGTGTCCATTCTCGGACACGAAACTCACATAAACACTGGACTCCTACCCGGGGACCCAACCAAGTTTTCTGTGAGCGGCAGTGGGGCTTGAGCGCTGCTCGCCCTAGATCGCGGGCTGAGCGCATCACCGTGGATCATGGTTGACAGTGGCACCATCGGGATTCCTGTGGGTTACGTCCCGTGGAGTGGTGTAGTTCTCCGCTGTTGAGCGTTGCGTAGGCGACGTAGTGAGCCATCGTGCGATGGTCAGTGAGTACCGA
>NZ_JADOUU010000040.1:0-13603 GCF_015751955.1 Arthrobacter sp. CAN_A214 | reverse complement strand
CTGAACGCGTTCGCGATTACCTTCGCGGGCCGGTTCGAGAAAACCAACCACTAATGAAAACGCCGGACCCCACACACCGTTTATCGGACAGTCCCCGCCTACACCGTCGGGCATCAAGCTCCGTGACCAATCTGCAACGCAGGGGCATTCGGGGAACGCTTCGGTGGCAAAATCCGTCAGGATTTGGTCGGGATGCCCGAGGTGGCAAGAAATTGGGGACGACGGATTCCATGTGGTCGACCATTATCAGTGGCAGTGTCCCGTCGGAGGCTCGGCGGCGTTGGGTTTTCAGCCAGCGACTGAGCCCGCCGCTCGGCGGGATCCTCCGATAGCCCTGAGGGAGCCCGGTGGTGGTGCTGGAGAAACAGGGTGAGGTCCAGAAAGCGGCTTTGCCAGAAGGACTCGCTGCGTTCGGCTTGTGAGGATGTCACGGGAAGTTACTGCTGAGTGCCGTGCGTGGGTAGGCGTGAGTCACGTTGGCGGGGTCCAGGGTTCTCTCCGGCGAGGGCGCAGGGTTCAGGTGCATGTGGTCAAGCTCCGGGATCATGGTCTCGAGATGATGTGGTGGATGATGACTGACAAGGCTCCGTCCGGTCCGCAGGGTGGTATACACGAAAGCGGCCTCCGGGCTCGCTGTGAGGCAAACCTTGGAAGCCGCTTTCTTATTCGGGTGGAGCAGTGATATCCCGGCTTTGGGGCGCCGGTGTTTTTCTAGTTGGCGTTAGTTGCTGTCTTGCGGCGGGTGGTGAAGACTGCGCCTGCTGCCAGGAGCAGTGCTCCAGTGAGGGCGGCGATGCCGATCGCGGTTTCATTGGTGTTGTTCGCGGCCGGTGTTCCTGCAACACCGGTATCCGCCCCACCGGAGGGCATTTGTCCCATTTGGGTGGAGCCGAAGTTGTGGGCGTCCAACCAGGCGGAAACCTCGGCCGAGAACTGGTCCTTGGTGTTGTGCAGCGTGAGGGCGTGCCCTGTGGCCGGGATGGTCACCGAGGTGATGTCCTGGGCTCCGGTGAGCAGGGCTGCTTGATCCTGGGCCTGGATGGGGTAGATGGCGTCTTCTCCACCGATGAGGACCAGGGTTGGAGTGGTGATTGATCCGATGTTGGCTTTGTTGGTGTCTACCGCGGCCTTGTAGGAGGTGATGTCGCCGCATGGGTCCATGTTGCGCAGCGCCGCCGTGGTATCCACAATCACTGGTTCGGCGTTGTCGGTGAAGAAGTGGGCCTTGATGAACATTTCCGGGGTGTCCGCGCCGAAGTAGATGTACCCGGGGGAGCCGGGGTCACCTTCGGAGAGCCCGCCACCTGCCTCGCAGGCTGCGATGGCTGTTTCCAGGGCGCCCATCGCGGCAGGGGACACGGTGGTGTCGGAGTAGGACAACACCATCAGACCGTCGATGTCGCCGAAACTATAGGCCGCGGCCTGGGCGATGATCCCTCCGACGGAGTGCCCGGCAAGTACCACTTCCTCAAAAGCAGGGGCGGTTTCTGTGGTGTCGTCGGCCGTGTAGTCGCCGCTGCGCAGTTGGGTGACGATCTGGTGGGCGATATCCGCGCGGGATCCGAAGCAGATGCCGGTGCCCTCGGGTTTGTCGGAGGAGTCGTAACCAAGGCGGTCGATCGTGACGGTGACGTGTCCTGCTGCGGCTTGTTTCTGGGCGAAGTTGTAGCCGGGTTGTTCGTTGTAGTTGCCGAAGAACTCGCCGTAGCTGAGTCCGTGGAGGAACAGGGTCACTGCCTGCGGGTCATCCAGTGCCTGCTGGGGTCCGGTGATACTGCCCCGGACGGTATATGTTTGGCCGTCGGCCTCGCAGGGGATGGCGCTTCGGTTGACGTTCTGGACCTCGAAGCTCACCTCCCGCTGCACGGTCTGCGACCCCTCACCCGACCCCGACCCAGCACCGGCGGCCGGTTGGGCGGCCTGCGCGAGGGGGGCTGCGCCGAGCAGGAGCAGGGGAGTAAGGGCTATTCCGGTCAGGAGGGGTTTGAAATGCGAGAACATGGCAACCTTTCACACGCCGCAGCCGCACCCACATCAGGAACCGCGACACTGGTAGTCCCTGAAGGGCTGACTGCAGGCTCATCGATGAACAAGGAAGAGCTTCAGAGTGTCGCCACTGCCCCAGGAGCGGCGACATTCATGAGCGTACTTTCGATGTCCGTGATCGGCCAGCTTTTTATCGGCCACGCCGGGGAAGTGACAGGGCTGCTTTACTCGAGTCGAAGGGCTAGTAAGAGTCGGGTCAGGCAAACTATCAGTCGTATCCTCGTTCCCAGGCCGCACCGGGCTGGGTGCTTCTGGTAGGTGATGACAGACCGGCAGTTGAGAAGCATTACCGATCGAAAGGTGCACCTCGTGAGCAACGAGAATTCAGTGGCCCCCGCTGGCAAGAAATCCACGCACGAACCGGAAAAGGTTTCGGGGGAACCATCGAACGAAGATCGGGAGGATACTCACCCGAGCCCGACATCGCCGGTAGAAAACAGCGAGGCCGCTCCCGACGGGCTTCGAGATGCTCCCGCCCTTGAGGAAGACGACGACAGTCTGGTCAAACCGGAAAATAGCTAAAACCTTCCGTGTAGTCGATACCGTTTGAGCTACCTGTGCGGTCCTCAAAGATTTCGTCTCCGAATGACGCGCATGGCCTTGGTGTCTGTCCAATGAAAGGACGACATCGGTTCAGCGGCGGTAGCTTCATCCTGTCGCTGAAGTGTACTCCTGATGTGAGACACGATTTTGGAAGGATTGCACCCGTATCCTGCGGCGGTTGACGCTTAATTAGAGCCTTCCGGATTGGAGCGTCCTTTGGTTAGCGGGTGAAGTAAAAGCCCAGGCCGACGTCCTCTGAGTGGTCGAATCCGGAGCATTACTCCGGCTTCCGTGTGTCGTAACGCTCCGCCATGCGGAATGCAGCAGGGGCGCCACCGGGACGTTTTTCCCTGACCAGGATCCGACCTTCAGGGCACCTATTTTTATCGATCGGCTCTGACAGCTGTGACCTTCCCTCATCATTTTTCCGTTCCCACGAAGATTTTCTTTCGTTGTTGTTTTGTTTCACTGGGGTGGGTGGAAGGCCTGTTTTGGTGATGACTTACACTGGGTGGACTTACGAGAGGAATCTGGTTATGAGGCTTGAAGGCTGGCATTTGATCATTATTATTGCGCTTGCTGTTTTGTTGTTCGGGGCGCCGAAACTGCCGGGGATGGCGCGTAGCGTCGGGCAATCGATGCGGATCTTCAAATCAGAGGTCAAGCAGATGAAGGAAGACGGCCATGACACGGCAGAGGAGAAATCCCCGCCGGCGGTCGTGAACGTTATCGATCCTTCCCACCCGAACGGCACAGCCCGGGCAGCGGATGTCTCCGAGGCGCCTCATGCGGCCCGGCCCGGTCCCGGATCTCAGGAATCTGTTCATCCTTCGTCCCGTTCGTTGTAGGGCGTTCTTGTGCGCAGGGGAGGACGTAAATCCAACCCTGAGGGGCGGATGGCGCTCGGGGAGCATCTGAAAGAGGCACGGGACAGGTTTTTTATTGCGGCGGTTGCCGTGGTGTTGGGTACCGTGGCCGGTTTCCTTGTTTATGACCCGGTTCTGGAAGCGTTGTCCCGCCCTATCCAGGATTTGAATGCCCGCGAAGGACGCAGCGCGGCACTGAACTTCGATGGTGTCGCCTCGCCTTTTGACCTCATGATCCAGGTATCGGTGTTCCTGGGACTGATCCTGTCGAGCCCGGTGTGGCTGTATCAGTTGTGGGCGTTCATCACCCCGAGCCTGAAAACCAAGGAGCGCCGGGTCACGGTCGCTTTTATTGCGGTCGCGGTCCCGTTGTTCCTGTCCGGGATTTATCTGGCGTGGCTGATCCTGCCCAACGCGGTGCGCGTCTTGACGGACTTCACCCCGGGCGGTTTCTCGAACATCATCACCGTCACGGTGTTCATCACGTTCCTTTTGCGGTTGATGCTTGCCTTCGGCATAGCGTTCCTCCTGCCGGTGGTGTTGTTCGGATTGAATATGGTGGGCATCGTTTCGGGAAAGCAGATCCTGAAGGCCTGGCGGATCACGATTTTTTTGGTGTGCCTCTTCGCTGCGATGGCAGCCCCCGGGGCGGACGCGATGAGTATGTTCTACCTCGCGGCGCCGATGCTGTTGCTCTTCTTCATTGCCATTGGCCTGTGCTTGCTGAACGATAAGCGGCGCGCCCGGAAAAACGCTGTGCAGCAGGCACACCTGGAGGCAACAGCCAATCAAGCCTCGGTGATCGACGGAATCTGAACCGCAACAGGAAAGAACCGTATGGGCGTTGTGGTTGGAACCGTTGTGGTCAGAACGGGGAACAGATCATCACCGGACGTCCCGTTCTTTTCCGCGTGTGCTGATCCGCAAGGGAAATGCTGAATTCTTCGCTGTGAGTACGCCGGCTGAAACCGACTGATTGGGCCACGCCGAGCTAATCCGGGGTGATCGTCGCTGTAGTGTTCTGGTTGTGTTGGGAATCAACGGGTACGAATTCATACTGCTGGGAATCCTTGCTGTCATCATTGTGGGACCCGAACGGCTGCCGGACTATGCCGCGCAACTGGGGCAGCTGGTGCGTACCCTGCGCCGGATGGCTAGCGGCGCCCGTGAGCAGCTCCGGGAGGAGATGGGTCCTGAGATCGATGATGTTGATTGGCGTAAGCTTGATCCCCGCCAGTACGACCCACGGCGCATTATCAAAGAAGCCCTCGCCGACGACCTTGAAGAGCCGACCAAGCTCCCCACCACGGCCGCACCCCAGCCCGCGCCGGAAGCCCATACCCCACCACCTCCAGGGCCGACTGCAGGAGCGCACGTGGCATCTCCGGCACCCACCGATTCCGCCCGTGGACAGCAGCTGGGACCCGCAATCAGCGAGCCCCCGAGCCCCGCTGGCAACGAACACCCAGGCCCCCGGGTCAGCGAAACCCCAGTTGCCGTCTCAGCGAAACCCCGCGATCGTGCCACCATATCCAGTACCGTTCAGTAACAACCCTTGCGGTTCGCGTCCCTGGCGTGTCCTAGACAGACCGAATCGCTCTATGGTCAGCTAAGGATCATCGCATCGCGGTGCACGTCCCCGTGCGCGGCATGCGAATAGTGAACAGCGCGGCGCGACGGCGTGACAATGACAATGATGCGGTGAACGGTGCCGGCATCAAAGACGGGCCTGCGATCGCAGGGCGTTCCTTGGGAGTAATGGTGGCTGGGTAGATGAGACATAGACGATCAAGGACAGCGGGTTCCGGCGGCCGCAGGCTGTTGTCCGGGGCCGCGGCCGTGCTCCTGGCGGGCGGGGTAGCCACGGTGGGTGTCGGGCTGCAAAGCGACGCATCGACCGAGACCGCCGCCTACCAATCCACGGTCGTACCGTCATCGCCTCCTGCTCTCCCACCACTAATCACCGCACCGCCCACTCCGGTGGCCTCGACAGTTCCTGCAGTGCCGGCTGCCCCTATACCTGCAGCTCCGGAGGTTCCGGGCGCCTCAGGTGCACTGGTGGGGCCGGTCCTGCCGTTCTCGGAGCCGGTCAGCGTAGCCAGTGACATCATTGGAGTGGATTCTTCGTTGATGAAACTGGGGTTGGAGCCCGATGGGACGGTGGCTGTTCCTCCCGGGGATGCTGATGCTCCAGCAGGGTGGTACCAGGGCTCTGTGACCCCTGGTGAGTTGGGGGCCTCGGTCATCCTCGGTCACGTCAACTCGACCCAGACCGGTATCGGTGTGTTCTATCGGCTGCATGAGTTGCAGGACGCGGACCAGGTGTCGGTGACCCGCGCTGACGGGACGGTCGCGGTGTTCCAGGTGCATCGGACCGATACCTACGATGAGGATAACTTTCCGACCGTGGAGGTGTACGGGCCCACTGACCGTGCGGAATTACGGTTGATTACCTGCGGCGGTTACGAGCCCTCTACCGGCGAATTTACCCAGAACACCGTCGTGTATGCCTACCTCATTTCCAGCCACCCTGCGTGAGGTTCGGCATCCTCTTGACCGAAAATTGATGTTTGCTCTTGTAATTACGTGATCGACCGATAAAGATCAGGGGTACATGAGGGAGTGTTCGAGCATCTCCCAGGGATCTCTAATGAATGGTTGGTGCTGGGTTATGTTTGATCAGAGTTTCATTGCGAAAGCTATTTCCAGGAGTGCCGAGAATCCTGTTGACCGTCGCCGTTTCTTCCGGACCGCTGGACTGACCGGTCTGGGCGTCAGCTCCGCGGCTCTGCTGGCCACCGCAGGACCAGCCTCCGCCGCACCCATGGACACGCAGGGACCCAGCGATTCGGCGATCCTGAACTTCGCCCTGAACCTGGAATACCTGGAAGCCGAGTTCTACCTGCGGGCCATTGATGGCCAGGGCCTGTCTTCGGACATGATCGGCGGAACAGGTACCCCCGGTGATGTGACCGGCGGACACGCGGTCCCCTTCAAAACCAAGAAAATTGAGCAGTACGCCCGAGAGATCGCACAGGACGAAAAAGCGCACGTCGCTCTGCTTCGCTCAGCACTGGGCGGCTCCGCGGTGTCCCGTCCGGCCATCGACATCGGTGCGAGTTTCACTGCGGCCGCCGTGGCTGCTGGGCTGATCAAGGAAGGCGAGCCCTTCGATGTGTATGAGAGCGAGGAGAACTTCCTGCTGGGTGCGTTTATCTTCGAAGATGTTGGAGTTACCGCCTATAAGGGCGCTGCCCCGCTGATCACCAACAAGACGTTCCTTGACGCCGCGGCCGGTCTCCTGGCCGTGGAGGCGTATCACGCCGGGATCATCAGGACCACCCTGTCCGGGCTTGACCTCATCGCCCCGACCATCGCGATCTCGGATCTGCGCGACAAGGTCGACGGGCCCGAGGACATTGATCAGCCCATCGTGTTGAACGATGTTGCGAACCTGGTGCCCACTGACGCTAACGGTCTGGTTTTCAGCCGCACCCCGGGTCAGGTCCTGAACATTGTGTACTTGAACCCGGAGCCTGTACGCTCCGGTGGGTTCTTCCCCAACGGTGTCAACGGCGAACTCAACGGCAGCGGAAACCTCGCCGCCGCACCAGCCGGGGCCATGCCCTCGGGCGCACCCGACACCGGAATCGAAGGATCCACCACCGGCCAGCCCGACATGGGCCTGATCGGCCTTGGCGGCGGAGTGGCCTTGGCGGCCGGTGCGGCCCTGGCCGTGCAGCACAAAATGGGTAACAAAACCGCCGCGGACAACACCCCGGCAGCCTCGGAGTAAAGAACACCCTCACAGCGCTTTCACAGCAGCGATGATCCTGCTGCGACCCGAATACTGATGGTCACCATCCACCACAAAAACGGTCATGGTGGCCATCAGTGCGTTGTGGGAAGAACACGGCAGAACGACACGACAGAACGACATCCGGAACTGCCCGGATCCTCCACCAGCGGAAGAACAGCAGCCACCACCTCACCGCTTGGTCGGCGCGATAGCAGGATGCGTCGTTAGCGACACCGAGCATCTCCGCCAACCACCTGGTGGTCCTGCCGCCGGGGCCGCTGAACCGTTCGGGACAAGCAGAAGCTCTAGAGCCACGGAAATAGCTACCCCCACCTCTCCCAGTGAGGGCCGGCCGCGATGTGCGACGGGACCGACCCTCACTGGGCCCCCAAAAGTCGCGAAAGACTTTTAAACTTCAGGACCCTGGGAGTCCGAAATTCCCAAATTCCGGAGAATAGTGCAGTAGCTCTCACAGCTGACGAGGAAATCCGGGCGGCGTCGGGGGTGGGTTTTCATTGTCCGGCTGAAAGCGCCGCGAACAGGTCAACGTGTCGTCGGTCTTGTCGATTAGAGTCATCAAAATGAGTGGTGTCGGGGATGAGTTAGAGGGCTTTGGGCTCGACGCTGCCCGCCCGGTGGGCGATCCCAGGTCACAGGGAACCAATGTCTTGGATGATCGGCATGTCTTGGGTGATCGGTATGTTTTGGGTGTTCTTATCGGCCAGGGCGGTATGGCTTCTGTTTATCAGGCCACGGATGAACTGCTTGGCAGGGAAGTGGCAGTCAAAATCTTCCGTGCAGGTTCAACGACGGAAGACGATGCCCAACGTCAGCAGGGTGAGGGAAAGGTCCTGGCAGGGCTGAATCACCCTAACCTGGTGACTGTTTTTGATCTCGGAACAGATACCAGCACCTTGCATCCGCAAACGTACCTGGTGATGGAACTGATTCGGGGAACGGATCTGCAGCGCGCCAAGCACCAGGGACCGCTCGCCTCGGCCACGGCGGCGAGCTTGGGTGCCGGGATCGCCGACGCCTTGGCCGACATTCACCGGCGCGGGATCGTTCACCGGGATGTGAAACCGGCGAACATTCTCATCTCCAACGATGAGAATCTTCCTGGGAAGACCCGATACAAACTCACCGATTTCGGTATCGCCCGCATCCTCGATGGATCCCGTCTCACCGCTACCGGACAGTCCATCGGAACGGCCGCGTACTTCAGCCCTGAACAAGCCCAGGGCGGCCCTGTCACTTCAGCTAGCGATGTTTACTCCCTCGGGCTGGTCCTGCTGGAAACCCTGACAGGAGTCACAGCGTTCCCTGGTCCGGCCGCCGCGTCAGCTGTGGCACGTCTCCACCGGAACCCTGACATCCCGGAAACACTCGGCGAAACCTGGGTAGGGCTGCTCACCCGCATGACTGCCCAGGACACCGGAGCCCGTCCGACAGCTGCCGATGTTTCGGCGACTCTCCAAAACGATCCCCTTTTCGGAACCGAAGAGGACTTCCACGCCGGATCGCACATCATTCCTGACCCGGCAGCGTATATCCTTCCCGACGCAACGGTGGAACCAGACAACGCCAACCCCACGCAGCCCGTAAAAGTCGTCCACGTACCTGTGGGTGCCCAGGATCAAGGCACACCCACTGAATCTGAACCCACCGGGTCACTGCGGAACGACGCCTTATCGTCCTCTCCCATCACGGAATCGCTCGACATTGATACCGCCACCGACACCACGACGCAACCCCATCCCTTGGTGGCGGAACGCCGTCGAAAGCCTGTTCTGCGGTGGGTGCTGATTGTTCTTGCAGTACTAATCGGAATCCTTTTTACCGTCGTGGCGCTGATGCTGGTCCTTGATGGACAGGCCCAACCCGTTCCCGTGGACTACCCCCCAGCGTCCGGGGAACTGGGCGAACTACTCATTGACCTGCAGGAAAGCGTGGACCCTTGATAACCGCCCGCCGTAACAAGCTGCGCCACTTCAACCGGACCCGCAAAACCGCGACGGCAGTGGCGGCGTTGTTGGTGATTGTGGTACTTACCGGATGCAGCGGGGCACAGGACTACAATGTCCGCGCCGCGGAGCAACTCCAAGCGGATGTCCTGACCGTAACCCGGCAAACCATCAATGAGGACTACAGTGCATCACTGGAAACTCTGGATGGCCTCGTTCTCAGGCTCGACTTTCTGGCCGACAACGGGTTAGTTCCCGCCGATCGAAGAAAGCGCATTCAAACCGCCATCAAAGCCCTCCGGGCTGGCCTGGAAACCAGAATCACCGCCCAAGAACAACCAACACCAAGCCCGACACCCACATCAGAGCCCCCAGAACCCCCCACCGTTCCGCGGGCACCAGCACCAGCACCACAGCCGGCGCCAGTACTGCCTCCGAGAACCCCCGCGCCAGCGCCAGTACTGCCTCCGAGAACCCCCGCGCCAGCGCCCATGCTGCCAGCACCTCCACCACAACCGGCTCCAGTGCTGCCTGGCGCCCCTGCTCCCGTGCCTGCCCCGGCGCCTATGTTTCCTGTCCCTCCACGGCAGCAGGTTCCGGTGGTACCTGGCGCGCCGATTCCGGCGCCGAGCGTTCCTGCAGCAACCCCCGCACCACCCGGGCCGGCGCCCGTACCGGTGCCCACTAACACTGTCCCCGCCGAACCCACACCCGAACCGGTGCCTTCATCGAATGACCCGGCGCCGGTCCCGAGCACGCCGGTACCCCCACCAAGTAACCCACCCGTACTGCCGCCTGTATTGCCATCGGCGCCGGTGCCGAGCGGCCCGGCACTCCCAGTGCCTCTCCCCACCGATCCTTAGTTAAACCAATACAGCAAATGCCGGATCAAGGCCTCGCGTACGGCGAACTCTGAATAACACCCGCCAGCGCGGAGGAAGAATTAAGTCTGCGCCTGGCAGAGGAAACTGGTCGGGTTAGCAAACCTAAACGGAGGTTGTGACGAATGTCATGTGGCGGTGGTTTCCCGGCAACGGGCGTCAAGTCGACTGACTACCAGAATGTTGTCTCCCTAAACGCCCCGCCGGAGGGTTTCATCATGATCTCGAGCAGAAAAGTTCTTAGCGTCGCTTTTACCGCAGCCCTGATCGGCGGAGCGGGAATCGGATCGGCAGGGGTAGCGGTGGCCGCACCTGGCCCGGTCTCTCAGGCTGTGCCGGCGATGACTACCGGGCAGATGTCTATCAGCATCGATGACTTCGTGTTCTCGGGGCCAGGCACGGTGGATCCGGGCGGTGAGATCACCGTGACGAACAATGACACCGAAGTCCATACCGTCACCGCCGATGATGGCTCCTTCGATATCACGATCCCCGGCGGGCAAAGCGCGACCTTCACCGCCCCAAGCGCAGCCGGGAGCTACGGGTTTTTCTGCAAATTCCACGGCAACATGCGGGGCACTCTGACCGTCGGCGCTGAAGCCATGGCACCCGCCCCCGCTGCACCTACGACGCCGGCAGCACCGGCGGCACCGGCACCCGAGGTCGCAGCTCCTGAGGTCGCTGAGTCCGGCAGTGCAGCAGGCAACAGCATGGATCAGATGGGTGCTGTTCCCAAGGGCGGCGCTGACACCGGAGCGATGAACGAAGCAAGTGACACCTCAACGATCATCGCTCTGGGTGGGGGACTGGTGCTCCTCGCCGCAGCTGGCGGAACCTACGCCGTCCGCCGCCAAAACAGTAACAACTGATCCACCCGCTTTTCCCCGTTCGGTCCGCAGGGCTGCAACCGCATCACCGCAGCCCTGCGGACCTCGCGGTTGATTCCGGAACGGGGACCTCAAAACCGGCCTACCACCTGGTATAGGGAGACCTCGTTACCGGGCATGGCGTGCTCAACACCTACCCCTGAAAGAATCACGCCAATCCACAGTTCCTTGACAGTTCACAGCGCATAGTTCACTGGTTCATTATCTTGGAGGTACGACCATGAAGGTACGTTATGGAATATCGGCTCTGATGCTCGCCGGGCTCTTCACCGGTACCACCGCTGCGTGCGGGTCCGAAACCGGTCCAAGCAGCACTGAGGCGACCAGCGCGGCAAGTGAAGCCGCGGCACCGGAATCAGCGGCCGCGACCACCGGGGCTGGCACCTCCGCTACAGGGTCGGCTTCTGCGGAAGCAGCGCCTGCGGAGGAGGCAATGATCACCATCAAGGACTTCGAATACGAGATGCCCGAAACCATCGCACCGGGTGCTGAAGTGACAGTCACCAACGAGGACGACGCCCCGCACACGGTCACCGCGGAAGATGACGGCGGGTTCGACGTGGATGTGCCCGCCGGGGAGACAGTGACCTTCACCGCCCCCGAGGAAGCCGGCGAGTATGCCGTGATCTGCACCTATCACCCTGAAATGTCCGCCACCCTGGTCATCTCATGAGCCGGGCAGGCAGCTCCGCCGGAAACCGGGAGGCAAACCCTGCCGGGGAACGGAACCACCCGACCAGGAACCAGGGGCGCAATCGGCCGCTGATGATTGTCCTGCGCGTTTTGGTTGCCGTGGGCTTGATCGTCAGCGCGGTCATCCACTTCCAGCTCTCACCCGGTTTCCAGCAGGCCTACCCGGGCGGTATCGGTGGAGGGAATCTCTTCCGGATCCAGGCCGTCATCGCCGTCCTGGCCGCCCTGTATGTCCTGATTCGTGGAAACCGGGCAGCTTACGCGGTGGCCGCCGCCGTGGCGCTCTCGGCCTTGACGGCCGTGGTCCTGTACCGGTATGTGCAGGTCCCGGCGATCGGCCCGATTCCCTCCATGTATGAGCCCGTTTGGTACGCGAAGAAAATCCTCACCGCAGTAGCAGAAGCTGCCGCGGGGATCCTGGCCATCATCGGCTATGCACTCCTACACCGGCCCCGACACAACCCCTAAACCGAACCGCCCGCACCGGGCGGGGAGACCTCAAAGGTCAGCATCAAGCGCTTAGAAGCCGCGGATAAATGTAGCCTTGCCGGCGTTCGGAGCCCGGCAGTCGACGCGGCTTTCCGGTCTGAATTAAGGCAGCCTGTGCTGACTAGCTTCAGTTGCTTCAAAACGAGCTCTCGATTGGGAGACTTCCACTGACCGCCGAGGGTCGCGCGGCCCGTGCTGCGGTGTACGACTCGTTAACGACGGGTGAACCAAGGTTGAACGGATAGCGTAACGGTACTAGGCTTCTATCTGCCCGAGAACGGGTTGGATGTCAAGGGTGTTCGGCGAACACGCGGGCATTCGGAACGCGAGGTGTTGTCATGTCTGGCCAGATTCTTCCCGTGACCCGACGGGTCGGCGTCGTCGTAGGACGCGGCTTGGTCTACGTCCTGATCTGGGTGGGACTCGCGCTACTCATCGCCGCCGTCGGCATTCGTTTCTACTGGGGCGAGATTTCTGTGGGTCAGATGCTCCTGAACCTCGTCTCCGTCGAAATCGACGGCGGGGGCGGAGCCATCGTCTTGATCGGCATCCTGGGGATCGGCGTCGTGCCCCTGCTCATCACCGTTGGAATTGCCTCGTGGCAGTACTCCCGGCGCCGCAAGCGCCGCCGCAATGACGACGGTGGGCGTCCTCGTCGCTCACAGTGGATCATGCGTACCGTCTCCACCGCTCTGGTGGCCGCGGTGGTCGTCGGCGGAACCACGGCCTTCGCTACCACGGTGGGCGTGGGGGAGTATGTCAAGGCGGGGAACTCGAAATACGATCTCGGCGACTACTACGTGGAGCCGACCGTCACCAGCGACAAGCACAAGCGCAACCTTGTGTTGATCTACCTCGAGTCCGGCGAGGCCACCCTTGAGGATGACCAGCTCTTCGAGAAGGACGCGTTCGCTCCTTTGAAGGAGGCCACCAAGGTCTCGGACGGCTGGCAGAGTGTGGCCGATTTTCAGCAGTACACGGGTGGGGGCTGGACCATGGCCGGTCTCACTTCGACGCAGTGCGGCGTCCCGCTGAAGGGCATAGGCTCCGCCGGGAGCAGCAGTGCCCCGATCGAGCGCGGTGGGGACGTCGACACTTACCTGGGCGGGATCACTTGCCTGGGCGATGTCCTGACCGAGCACGGCTACACCAACGTCTTCCTGGGCGGTGCCAACGGCTCCTTCGCCGCGAAGGACACCTTCCTGCGCAGCCACGGCTACTCCGAGGAGAAGGACCTTTCCGACTGGCGCGCCGCCGGCGAACCGGAGACGAACTTCCGCAGCGACTGGGGCCTGAGCGACGAACGCCTCATGGCTCACGCGAAGGACGAGATCGACAAGTTGCATGCCGAGGCGGAAAAGACCGGTCAGCCGTTCAACCTCTCCATGCTGACGCTGGACACACATGAGCCGGTGCACATCTTCGACTACTGCGA